>JBGTNV010000128.1:0-4172 GCA_041742875.1 Saccharimonadales bacterium (SeqCode)
CATGATAGTGTCCCAACTGTTGCTAACAACAGTATCCGGTATAGTAAAACCAACGGACCGGGCCAAGACAAGCTGTGGAAGTTTTTCTTGTGCACGGGTTACCACCTCTGGCACATTAATCCACCGCTCGTCTGGAATAGTGCGCCACAAAACCTCTTGGGCAGCCCGTCTCTCCCGGTTTATAGAGATTTGCACTGCCATGTCCGCTTGTTTCGAGAAACCGAATTGGCTTGGCCGTCGAAGCCATGCCGCCCCGACAGCAGCCGCATCTAGAGAATAGCCATCATACCTAATGACACAGCCGCCAGTATTGCTAATTGACACATCAAACGAGGCCTGGCCCGAAGCAACTTTATCAGCCTCGTATACGATAACGTCGTAGCCTTTATGTACCAGCAACCTTGCCACCGGCTGTACAATTGCCTTATCAAAACTGCTTGAAGCTATAAGAATAGAAGGTTGCGGATATTTAGGCATCACGGGCGAGACAAATCTCAGAGAACATCATGGTTCTATAAAGAATTATTCATCCTCTTTAGTTAAAATTAATTTGTCCCATTTCAATACGTCGCCTCCTTCGGTGGGCCCTTCCACGATCTGCTCTGTCGTGTCGGATTTCGGCCGGGTTTCTGCCGGCGACTTATTAACTAATTCTTCAAATAACGTGGTCATATCGCCATCGGGCAATTCGTCGGGCAAACCAAGTTCGTCTCCAAGACAATATTTGAGCGCTAGCGAACCCATACCCGGCAATGCCTGGACAAGTTCGCTACTACTCCTTAATTCTTGCGCTTGCTCAATGAGTCCAATAACCATCTACAACTTTCTTTTTGAATTAGTATGATGCCCTACCTGCAAATACTTAATAGTATGCGAACATATAAAATTATGCAATAGTACTCACAAATAACAATTCGATGTCCGTCAGCCTTTTGGCCCACATCCTCACTATTTCATTCCCCTTCCCTTCTGGCAGTTCCATAAGCCCATTCGACTGGCGTATAACTCGGAATCTCTTGTTATACTGCAGTCTATGAGACTCTATCTTTCATCGTTTCGCATGGGCAATAAGCCTGAGGAGTTAGTGCATTTGGCGGACGGAAAGAAAGCGGCCATTATTGCGAATGCCACGGATTTCAAAGACACAGCAGACAGGGCCGCATCTGTTCAGCTCGAAATAGACAACTTATCAAGCTTAGGTTTTATCTCCGATGAGGTTGATTTGAGAGACTACTTTGGAAGACAGGGTGAACTCGCCGACATGCTTTCAAAGTTTGATGTAATCTGGGTTCGGGGCGGTAATGTCTTCATATTGCGCCGTGCACTGAAAATAAGTGGCTGCGATGAAATATTACGGAACTTGCTAGTCAACGACAAAATCGCTTATGGCGGTTACAGCGCGGGTATAGATATCCTACAACCACACCTGCATGGCATTGAACTGGTTGACGACCCGCACTTAATTCCCGAAGGATACGAAGAAGAGGTTATTTGGGATTGCTTGGGCCTGCTGCCATATTGTGTAGCGCCTCACTATAAATCCGACCATCCCGAATCGTCAGACGTAGATAAAAGCGTAGAATACATGATCGATAACCACATCCCGTTCGTTGCGCTTAGAGACGGCCAAGCAATAGTTATCAATGGTTACCAGCAGAAGATTGTAGAATAGCCGCGGTTTGAAGTCTGTATACTAAGGTGGATAATGGCAATGGCTGCAACTAAGTTTAACTTCGCCGGGCTGCAACGCTCACCGCGTATTGTCAAGATACTTTTGTTGCAGCAATTTTTTGAAGGTTTCGTACCCATAATGGCCTTGTACGCCATTATGTTCGAACGGGTCGGAGGACTTAGTTTTGGGCAGATAGGAATACTCTTTTCCATCTGGTCACTTGCTTACTTGGTCGCGGAATTGCCGAGCGGCGTACTGGCCGATTACTGGTCGCGTAAAAAGGTTATCATCCTAGGCGGACTTTTGCGGACTGCCGGCTTCGCAATATGGCTTTTCTGGCCTACATTTACCGGATACGCCATAGGTTTTGCGCTATGGGGATGTATGATAGCCTGCACCTCCGGAGCCGTAGCGGCCTATCTGCATAATGAACTAGAAGTATCCGGGAACGGGCCTAGATATGCGAAATATTTCGGGTGGATTACGTCATCGTATTGGCTGGGGACGCTTGTCGGGTTTCTTGCTGCGTCGCTCCTTACCCTAAACCATAGCGGGCCGCTTATCTGCCTGAGCATTGCCTCATCCGCAGTGTTCGCTGCAATCCTGGTATTCGCGCCGGAGCATCCGTACAAGAAACAGGATACCTACCTCAAAACTTTAAAGTCCGGCTTTCGTGAAGTAGGCAGGTCGGGTAAGTTGCGGTATGTGTGCTTTGGCCTTTTTACGGTCTATATGATAATCGGGGTACTCGAGGAACTGCTTCCCAGGATATACGCTAATTTCGGATTGAGCGATAGCGCGGTTGCCTTAACGCTGGCTGCGGCACTGGTAATAACCGTAATTTTCCTAACCAGGCTCGAAACGTTCGTGCGGGTATCGCTCACAAAACAAATGCTGCTCATGGCTCTGGGCGTGGTCTTTTTATTAGGCGGGCTGTACGCCGGCGGATTAACCGGCAGTTTGTTGATATTGATATTCAGCCTGGTTTTTCAACTTTTTAGACCACTCTTCCAGCACCACGTCCAGGCCGTAGCGGAAGGGGATGAACGGGCCACTATCGGCTCCATTCCCGGCCTGGCTGCGGGGCTGTTCGGCGCTGCGGCATATGCGGTTATCGGGAAAGTTGCGGAGTTTAGCAATGAAGTGAGTTCTATAGCGATGTACGGGAGTTTTTGGCTGGCAATACTGCTACTGCTGGCCTATATCGGCAAAAACTATCACCAGCTCGATAAACAACTGCTTCGCAGCACGAAATCTGACGCGAAAAGCCAGCCCTGGAGTATACCGCGTCAGTAGGAGCAAACCGGCAGATCTTAACCTGAATCCCAAAAACCTCCCTAACAGCCTGTGGAGCCGGTCGAAGAGACCGGCTCCAGCCGAATGCCATTGTAAGTATCCGGCAGATGCTTACAATGAGAGTGTGCTGTTTGGGAGGTTTTGGGATTCAGGTTCTTACGTTTGACTTTTAGGAGTCGTGTGTTTTAATACCAGCAGCCCCAGAATGGCGCTAACCACTGAAGCTAGAAAAATACTTAGTTTAGAGATGTCGATGAAATGCTGCTCGGTAAAGGCAAGCTCCGTTACGAAAATTGATACGGTAAAACCTATGCCGGCCAACAATCCTGCACCGACTATATGGTTCCAGTTAGCATGAGCCGGCAAGCTAGCGACCCCTAGCCGTACCGCCAACCAGGACGCTCCTACTATACCCACGACCTTACCGGCAACCAGACCTGCGATAATACCTCCGGCTATGGGCAAGGCCGAATCATGTTGAAAGCTATCGAGAGAAAGGATTATTCCGGTATTTGCGAAAGCAAATAGGGGCACTACGAATAGCGTCGAGCCCGGGATTGTGAACCGTTCTAACCGCTCGGCTAAGGATTCTTTGTGGAGAGCAGCGGCCGTTACCGGAGCCAGCAGGCCCACTAACGCCCCCGCAATGCTGGCATGTACGCCTGATGCATTGATAACAAGCCATAGCAGAACGCCTGAGGACACGAATAGCGGCATAGTAAGCAGATTCCGCTTCTGTAGCAGCACTAACGCTGCCGCTATAGCTGCCGCCAGTAACAGTAAATACATATTCACGCCGCTGCTGTAGAACACCGCTACTACAACGACAGCCGCTATATCGTCGACGATGGCGAGCGTCAGTAAGAATAGCCGTATGGACAGTGGAATCCGTTTGCCGAGCAGAGCCAACACCCCCACGGCAAGCGCTATGTCAGTCGCCATAGGTATTGCCCAACCCCTGAAGCCAGCCGAACCGGCATTGAACATCATAAAAATAAGGGCCGGCACCAGCATTCCGCCGAAAGCGGCGGCAACCGGTAAGCTGGCTATCTTTAACTGACTTAACTCCCCTCGGATCAGCTCCCTCTTCAACTCCAGGCCGACCATCAGGAAAAAGATCGCCATCAGCCCGCCATTAACCCAGTGACGTAAATCCTGGGACAATGTCCACGTACCGAGCCCGACGCTTAAATTGGTGTGCCAG
>JBGTNV010000129.1:0-3273 GCA_041742875.1 Saccharimonadales bacterium (SeqCode)
CGTTCGAGTGTCTGTGGATTCACCCCGCTTTTTTCGTGATCTACATCAGCGAGAAAATCATCGTGTCTAATTTGTGTCATCATCCCTCCGGCAAGACCCATTGTTGCTGTGAGTCCATTACTAGGACTGTTTTTGTCCATCGCCAAACCCGGATATAACTACTTTGAGCCTCTGGACCCGCAATGAGATAGCCACCGGAATGGTGACGACCGCACTTGAGCATCTGTCAACGACACAATCGATAACGAACAGGCACTGACTTAAGCACAGTTTGCAATGCCTATTGATAGGCTACCAGGCCAGATCCTTGAAACACATAAAGAGCCAAGTAAAATTATGTCTCAACTCTTCATCATACCAGTACCAGATAGGCGCAAGGCTGATATTATAGCATGTTACTCACTAAGCTACGCTACCAAGTATACGAGGGCTTGCGATTCGGCAGACATAATTTGCCGGCGCGTATGCTTCTTTTCTTTAGACGTTTGGCAAGCGCTTGTACCTCTTCTATCGTGCCAAGAGGGTCATGCTACCTTCTTTGGGGTTGGCCGATAGTATATTCTAGTGCCAACATAACGCTTGGCGCTTGCTGTAGGCCTTCCTATGTGCCACAGGAGCTAATGCTTCTGCCTTTTCGGGGTTAGGATGAGCTATTATATAGTCTTGGAGGGTAACTAATGTTTCTACATCCCCAACCTCCTTGCTGTCTCAATGTTAGCATAGCGGGAGCTCGGGTCTTTTTACGGCATGTGTCGCTTATTCAGTCATGTCCATCTGTTTCGCCTTTCGGATCGCTTTATTTTTCTTAATGCGGCGCACTTCGCTCTTGGACACAAACCACCGCTTGTTGCGGGCGAGCGGGATAATCCGCGCGTCCAGAACACTCTTCCGAAAACGGCGCAAGAGACTCTCTTGCGATTCGCCAGGTCGTAGCTCTACACTCATGTTTCTCCCTTCACTATACCAAGCCGCTCACTTATTAATGAAGCGGCATCACACATTGTAGCCGATAAATGAGTGTAAGCCGCATTACGGCCTGGCTGTGTGGATAACCGGTAAACTGCGTAAAATTGTTGGTTGGTGGCGTGCTAGCCATCCACCTAGTGTGGAGTTTGGACCCTTATGGGCAAAGAAACCGCAAAGTATCGGCGTTATTACCGGCGGCGCGGTAGGAATCACGGCAATGGTGTATCGTTAAAAACACAGTAAAATCAGGTACGCCCATGAGGTCCGATATGGACGATCTGATGCGCGAAAGCCACTACAATTTTATAGTTGGACATTGTAGCACATGCGCAGGCGAGAAGTATGCGGAACCCGGCTTCGTATGCGTGATTTTACCTTAAAAACGCCGAGAAAAAACCTTGCCATAAGAACAAAAAAACGTTGACATTGCCCCTCCTTATCGTACAACCGCCATGCCATCAATACCATCTGCCAATCACCAAACTTCGCTTATTTAATAGCCCGCGTCTTTACTTTCACACATCACACTTGTTTGATTGTTACCATCTGTAGGAAGATAATGTTCCTTTTCCTCGTCAACTTATCCTTAGATGGGACTATCGTGTAAAGAAAAGGTACATTTATCAGAAAAAAAGAGGCGTGTCAAATGAGCGGTGAGCAACTGGTGTGCATAGAAAAAATAGACCGGTTATTAAGCGGGATCTGGGCCATAGCTCGTGCAGCGGGTAGGATTGCCTTGTTAGATAAGATTGATCGCTTGCCAACCGAATACCCTGATGTCAAGACCTGCGGCCATAGCCGCTGCCAGTAGTTCCAGGCGACCCTCTTGGACTGCCGCTGCTTCCCATGCCATCATGCTTGCGTGAATGGCAACAAACTCAGCGGCTTGGGTAACGGCTGGTCCAGTTCGGTCCCGCCATCGTCGCGGGGCTTCGTTTGTAACGATCATCTAAGTTTCCTCATCTCTGTTTTATTATTATGGCAAGTAGGCTTACTCAATTAATCGTAAAAAAAGGCCGAATCCTTCGTGGGGCGGGAAAATTGCTTGACATAAGTAGATAGAGGCAGAAGGCGGACGGAGCACCAGCTGACGGTGATCGGACGTTGATAAGGCTGCAGACAGAGAAATAATCAGCCTAAGGTTGGAGATCAGTGGAGTATTGGTGCAGAAACATGCGGTTTCACCACCGATTTGCGCAGGTAAGAAACGCCATGAGACTAAGTTTTTCCTGACTTTGATGGCTTCGCCGCCTTTCTTTACGCATTTTGCTGTCATATCCAGTAGAGATGATGCGCTTTGAGGAGGGCAAGCAAACCCGATGATAAAATATACCTATCACCCTCGAATAATCAGCTTTCGATAGTGTAAGTTAAATACTGACAAACGCTTTAGGCTTGAACCTACGTCGCTGTGGGCGTTTATCTGATAGGCACCCTGCAATTCACTCACTATAATTGGGTAATACCCTCCCGTTTACTGAAACAAAACCCATTCCTGTCCATCTGCATTGCTTAGGTAAAGAGCCGCGGCTGAAGTTACCGCGCGACTCAGAAGAGAGCTTGGTTAATGAGCACAGTAAGTCGAGCGCGTTATATGGACCACGCCGACGAAGTCCTGTTACAATTTGTGATGCAACAAGATGTCGACGCATTCGAGATACTCTACGACCGCCATGGGTCTAAGCTTTATGCCTTGCTGAGGCGTATGGTCCATGATAAGCGCGTAGCTGAAGAACTGCTGCAAGAAACTTTCTGGTGCATCTGGCAAAAGGCCGAGCAATATAGCGGGACAGGCACTTGCGCGGCTTGGCTGCACCGGATTGCCCGCAACAAAGCGCTGGATCATCTGCGGCGCCAAAAAGTCGGCACTGAGCTGTTCGTCGCTACGCTTGAACCGTTTGAAACCCTACCTCAACTACAGGAAGATAGCACGACGCACGAATTTGAACGGAAGTGGACACACCAACAAGTGCAGCAGGCACTGGTCGACATTCCAAGCGAACAACGGCATTGCCTGGAACTCGCCTATTTTGAAGGACTAACCCACCAAGAGATTGCCCAGCAGACCAATACACCGCTCGGCACCATCAAAACGCGCGTCCGCAGTGGCATGCAGAAAATGGCCCGTGCCTTACTCGGTGCTGGATATGCCTACCCTGCCGCATAACCTGAATGAATTCCTCAAGCTTTAATTAGACGACAATATGCTTGATAGATTGTGGGGATTCATTCGAGATGTACATGTATTATTCTATGCAGGCTGACTAGCTTTATGGCGTCACTGCTTGTCCTCGAAAGAAGGAGCTT
>JBGTNV010000130.1:0-4213 GCA_041742875.1 Saccharimonadales bacterium (SeqCode)
GAGGTTGTAGGTCATTTCTTTTTCTATGGGTGGCTATGGATATTTGCCGTTTTATTCGTAGCCGCGCTTAGCCAGGAGCTGAAGATGCTCAAGCTAAGCGGGCGAAATATCTGGCACGCTTTCTGGCCTCCATGTACCATGACAGCCCTTATTACGAGTATGTTTTTCATAGAGCAGACCAGCTACGTGATTATAGGTCTGGTATTGCTTATAGGTGCGGACATATTCTGGATACGGTTGCTGCGGAGAAACAGCCGGCAATCAATCACAAAGTAAACAGCGCGGTTTATATTCTCTGCATTGATATTTTTACTGTCAAAGTATAATTCTATAAATAACTGGTGACAAAAGTGCAACTTCTAATATCTATTAAACTTCAGTTCAGAAACTCTTCGTGTGATACTAGCTCTGTATGCGTAACATTATAGCCGGCCCCAACGATCCGATGCGTCCAGGTGATGCGTGGCTGATTTTAGAGAGGCTACTCGGCAAAGTAGTAGCCGCTGCACGTAGCCGGTTCAAGCGGCGTTAAACATTGCTTGCGGCGCATGCCATTGACCGTCATCAGTAACCGTCTGGTATGTCGGCAATCCTACGCCTTCAGTTTTGGTAGGCGAGCTGCTAGAATGATATAAGAATGAGCGTTATAACGCATTTGAGTGGGCAATTGTTTGAGGTGGAGCAAACTCCGGCTATTATGGCTGCGCACCATCCTGGGCAGTCCAGATCCACGCAATCTATACAATCCAGACAATACCGTAATTATTTCTGGGGCAACCGATGCGTATAGCTGACTCGCTGGCCGAAAAGCTGCTGAAACAGGCCAAAGTTACCGATGAGCAGATCGCAGGCCTGCGCGAGCAGGAAGTACGGGAGAAAAAACCGCTGCAGGATCTGGCGGTCAAAAACAACCTAATCAGCGAAAAAGAGCTGACTAAACTATACGGTGCCGAGATAGATGTCCCGTTAGTGGAGCTGAACGCCCGGGACATCAAAAAAGAGACGCTGCACATACTGCCGGAGCGCATTGCCCGCCAATACCACGCCGTCGTATTCGATATCGACGAGAACGATACTAAACTCGTCGCCATGGAGGATCCCGATGACATCCAGGCGCTGAACTTCCTGCAGAAACAGCTGGGTGACAACCTACGGGTCTACATCGTCACCGGTAGCCTTCTGCAGGCCGCGCTCGACCAGTACCGCGAAAATGTCGGCTCAGAATTGACCAAAGTCATATCGAGCGAAGAAGACACCGAAGAGGATGTCGAAGTCGACGAGAGTGATTTGGCCGAAGATTCGCCCATCGCCCAGACGGTCAACTTGATCATTGAGTATGGCGTCAAATCCGGCGCTAGCGATATCCATATCGAGCCGCGCGAAAACTACGTCATAACCCGTTACCGTATTGATGGCCTGCTGCGCGAAGCTAACAAACTGCCGCGCAAGGTGCTCGGCGCGCTGGTGTCGCGTATCAAAATCCTGTCTAACCTCAAGATCGATGAACGTCGTGCGCCACAGGACGGCCGGTTCAAAGTCCAGGTCGGTGGCGGTATGTACGCCCTGCGAGTATCGACGCTGCCGATTGTTGATGGTGAAAAGGTTGTTATGCGTATTTTGAACGAAGGCAGCAAAGCGTCTGATTTCAATGAGCTGGGGTTTTGGGGTATCGCCCGGGAAACACTCGAACACGCCATTGTCCAGCCGCACGGCATGATACTGGTGACAGGACCTACCGGTTCGGGTAAATCGACCACGCTTTTCAGTGTGCTCAGCAAGCTCAACACGCCAAACGTGAATATTTCGACGGTCGAAGATCCGGTGGAATACCGTATTCCGGGCGTCAACCAGACGCAGGTCAATCCTATTGCCGGTATGACCTTTACGAACGGGTTGCGGGCCTTGCTGCGACAGGACCCGAATATTATTATGGTCGGTGAGATCCGTGACGGCGAGACCGCCGGCTTGGGCGTGCAGGCGGCGCTGACCGGGCACTTAGTGTTCAGTACGCTGCATACCAACAATGCTGCGACTTGCCTGCCGCGGTTACTGGAAATGAAGATCGAGCCCTTCCTGATTGCCAGCACGGTACGCGTCGTAATTGGTCAGCGACTGGTGCGCCGGCTGTGCAGCGAATGCCGCGAATCATATCAGCCGGACTCTGCCCAGCTGAAGCAGCTAGTCAAAACATTCCGTTTGAACGATAACGGTATGTCGGCGCATATCCATAAGTTAGAAACCGACGCACTTGAAGATGGAATTGGCAAATCGAACGCTGCCAAGGCCGGCGGCGGGTCGTCGGACAGTCTTAGCACGAGCGGTTCAGTCATCAATCGTTTATTCCACTCTCACGCCGACGGCTGCAATGCCTGCAACCACACCGGCTACAAAGGCCGTATCGGCATCTATGAAGTCCTGAATAATTCTCCTGCCGTCCAGAGCCTGATTGTCGCCAATTCCACCAGCGATGTCATTCAAACTACCGCCATCAAAGAAGGTATGCTTACCATGCAGCTGGACGGTTTGATCAAAGCGTTACGCGGCGAAACGACTATCGAAGAAATCTTACGTGTAACGAGCGATTCGTAACTAATATGAAACGGATCCTATGAAATTCAATTATACCGCCCAAACCCGCGAAGGTAAGACCATTACCGGTACATTTGAGGCTGTCAACAAAGAAGCTGTAATTGCCGCCCTTGCCAAACAGGAGGCCAAACCGATTTTGATCAACGCGATTACGCAGCCCGCCAGGCAAAACAGTGCCAATACGGGCTTTTTCAAACCCAAAGCCAAGCTCAAGGACGTGGTGATATTTACCCGCCAGCTGTCTACCATGGTCTCGGCCGGCGTGCCGTTGCCGCGTGCGTTGGCGACACTAGGCGACCAGGCCGACAATAAATATTTCAAATCAGTCATTGCAGGTATAACCAAGGACGTGGAGTCGGGTATCTCGCTCGGTGAAGCCTTCGGCAAATACCCCGATGTATTTTCGGAAGTCTTCGTCAATATGGTCAAGGCGGGCGAAGCCGGCGGCATCCTGGACGATATCCTGAAGCGCGTTGCCGCCCAATTGGAAAAAGACGCCACCATCCGCAAGAAAATCAAAGGTGCCATGACGTATCCAACCGTCGTGTTGTCGTTTACCGTTCTGGCGTTTTTCGGCCTGATGATCGGCGTCATACCTAAAATCGGCAAAATCCTGACCGATCTAGGCGGCCCCGATGCCAAGCTCCCTATCTATACCCAAGTGCTGCTCGGGTTCAGCAGCTTTTGTCTCAGCTCCAGCATTATGCAGGCGATACCGCTGATCAATTCCATACCGGTGATTGGCAAACTGCCGAATATCGTATTCGTCTTCGCCGCCGGCTTCATTATCGGTGTCAATATCTTGCGCTATATCCGTACGCCGGCCGGTAAGTACAAGTTCCACGCCTTGTTGCTGAGGATGCCCGTACTGAAAAACATTATTATTAAAGTAGCTGTCGCCCGGTTTGCCCGTACCTTTGCCTCATTGACCTCCTCCGGCGTAACCGTTCTGGAAGCCCTGGAAGTCACCGGCGGTGCCATAGGCAATAAAGTTATCGAAGCCGAGTTAAAAGAAGCCGCCAAAGAAGTCCGCAACGGCAAGCCCTTGTCGGAGCCAATAAGCCGCAGTCCGCATTTCCCGGCAATAGTCGCACAGATGCTGGCGGTCGGCGAAGAAACCGGCCAAATCGATACTATCCTGGTGAAAGTAGCCGACTTCTACGAAGAAGAAGTAGACACGGTAATAGATTCGTTAAGCTCGATCATTGAGCCGGTTATGATCATAGTTATGGGGTCAATTGTCGGAGTAATTGCGGCCAGCGTAATGGGTCCGATCGCCAGCTTGTCCCAGAACATAGGCGGCACGTAGCACTATTACCGACTGACCCGCGTACATCTTAGTTTTTGACTCCTGCGGAACTTGCTCCGGCAAGCTTCCGCTCAGACAGTCCTCGGGGCTGGAAACTAATGTGCATGCCGGTCAGTCAAACTGCTTGTTATTGCAAGATATTTCAATATAATCAGTAACTAAGTAATAGATAATAACTACGTAACTGGAGAATACATTAAATATGAAAAAATATATGAAAAAACGCACTGTATTGATGGCATCTGTCGTCGCATTAGCAGTTGCAGCCGGGGCTTTCGTAAGCCTCAATCCGGCATCAGCCGGTACCACCGACAA
>JBGTNV010000131.1:0-2883 GCA_041742875.1 Saccharimonadales bacterium (SeqCode)
CATGGGTAAAGCCACAATTCTTAGTGCTCATGATATACCCTCTGTGATATATTATTGAACACACTGCATAATCTCCCCTGCGTTAAACCTTCCCGTAAACACACCGCGTGCATTGGTATGCTACCTACTCTTCAGGGCAAGTTTTATACGCTCTTCAGCCGGTAGGTCGGTACTGACGCTTTGTAGCGCAGCCAACGCATCCTGTGCGGAATAGCCAAGCGACACCAGCGCTTCGACGGCTTCATCGCGTAACAACATGGCATCGCCCTGCAGCAGACCGGTAGCTGAGAGCTCTACTCCCTCCAGACCAACTTTGTCTTTCAAGTCCACCACGATACGCTCTGCCACGCGCTTACCGACGCCGCTGGCCTGCTGAATAAAGCGCACGTCGCCGGTAGCGATAGCCGCCCTGACGTTATTAGTGCTACCTACGCTTAACACACTCAATGCCATCTTCGGACCTACACCATTAACACCTAGCAACAGTTCGAACAACTGCTTAGTGTCCAGCGTAGCGAACCCGAATAAATCGTGCGATTGTTCGCGGATATGCTCATGCACATAGACCTTGGCCGATTGCCCGATAGCCAGCCGTCCGAAATCTTCATTCGTCACCAACAACCCATACCCCACGCCATGCACGTCCAGTACTACTACCTCTCCCAACTTTTCGGTAACTACACCAGTAAGTGTCGCAATCATGTGCTTACTATTATCTCATAAAGCTGCTATGCTGTAGCACACAATATCAGGAAGAGTGCATTGACAGGAATAGAGCGAATTCCGGATGAATTACTGGAGATTACCAGGTTGGATTCCGTCCTGACACACCGTCTGCCGGGAGAGCATTATGAGGCATCACAAGTTGCCTTGTCCGCGCTGACCGGGTCGCTTCCGCTCCTAATCCGCAAGGCTGCCGCTGCCGAATACGCTGATTCCTGGCGCCTGTACAACGTAGGAGCGGCGGGCATTGCGTATAATTTGCAAGAGCGGAGGATGGGCATACTCACCGGAGTAAATGTTAAACCCAAGGAGTATGGTGCACTAAATGTCCATGCTGAAGCCATGCTGATCGCGAAAGCGCGAAAGCACCGCTTGAATAGAATTTTCGCGTTGAGCGTCTGGGGAGCTCCGGAAGCAAACACGCCCACATTGCACCCATGCCATTTGTGCCGGCACATGCTCGCTTCAGCTACGGTGCCGGAGATCACACCGCAAACCTTGCTACTAAGCGGGAACAAAGACTACTCCATTTGTGAGTATTACACTATCGACCGTCTCAACTCGCACCATACCCAGCCAACCGGCGAAAGCCAGCCGCTCCCCAGAATGTCACTTACCAAAGAGTCGTTACAAGAAGATGAACGCACTTCCTGGCTTATGTGGACTATGATGGAAGTTTGGGCACGTCTATATCCGGAAAACCCCACAGCCACGGCCATGCTGCAGACCAAACGATAGTCAGACTGTCCGCACGGACATGCTATGCGTGATGGCAGTAGCCAGGGCGTCGGCAGCGTCGTCGGGTTTAGGCACTTCGCCAAGACCAAGGATAACGCGTACCATTTCCTGCATTTGCTTCTTGTCGGCGCGGCCGTAGCCGGTAAGGGCTTGTTTGATCTGCAGCGGCGTATATTCGGCAATGGCCAGACCCGCCTGTTGGCCGCACAAAAGTACTACGCCGCGGGCCTGGGCGACGGTTATAGCCGTAGTAACGTTTTGGGCAAAGAAAAGTTTCTCCACGGCCATCGCAACCGGCTTTGTTTCGGCGATAATGTCCGTCAGCTCCTCGTAAATCGTCGCCAGGCGCACGGCATGGTCTTCTTTCACCGGCGTACGGATGACACCAGCATCTACTAACTGCGATTTGGAACGCAGCACCTCGATGATCCCGAACCCCAGTATGCCCGTGCCTGGATCAATCCCTAATATACGCATAGAACCCATTTCATACTTTCTAGTATAGAATAATTCTTATGCTCCAAGCAGTTTCAGTTGAATCCCAAGTTGAATCCCGGTCTGCGCAACCAAGCGAACTACAACTCTACACGAAGTCTGAGTATCTCCACGACATCACCGGCCGGATAGAACTGACCAGGCCGGATGATACGGTCAGCCTGATGACAATGGGCTTCGAGCCGGACGACCCTGCCATCAGCCGGCTCATGGCCGTCCTGACAGCGGCCTCTGAACGCGGCGCACGTATCAGCCTAGCTGTTGACGCCTACACTTTCCTGCTCAACCCTTACGGTCCGGTAACCACACCCGGACCGCTCTTCTGGAAACGCGGACTATCGAAAGATCTCTACACCACCCACCCGGCACTGCGCGCGCTCGAAGGCTTCAAAGCCGCCGGCGGCCGCTATACCATCATCAACCAACCTGGCCGCGCCTTCAGCAATCCGTTCGGCGGCCGGTCACACATTAAACTCGCGCTCATCAACGGCCGCATCTACCTGGGCGGCTGCAATCTCGACCAATCGGATGAAGCAGACATCATGGTAGGTTGGAATGATGACGATGCTACAACGGCCGGGTGGCTGCACAGACTGACCGATCAAATCCACACTAAGCACAGTACATCGGCTGTTTTTCAGGGAGTAGACATTGCTCACCCGCTCGATAACGACACTGACCTGCTCATTGATAGCGGCAAACCGCACCAATCGGCAATATTCGAAAAAGCCATGGAGCTGATCGACCAGGCCCGCCAATCCGTCTTTATCACCTGCCAATATTTTCCGAACCATATCACGGCCCGGCATTTGAAGCGAGCACAACAGCGCGGCGTGCGCGTCACTATCGCTTACAACCACTCCGGCAAACACCCCTGGCCGCTCAACCTGCTGCATTATGTGGTCGTCCATTTGGAACGCTTACGCA
>JBGTNV010000132.1:0-6935 GCA_041742875.1 Saccharimonadales bacterium (SeqCode)
CTTGCGTTTTTGTGTTAATAGCAGTATAGCTTAGTGTATAATCTGATTGCAATGAAAATTGCACATATTTACAACACAAGAACCACAACATGAGCATACTGGAGAAAATTATCGGCCTTTACGCGCCGCATGTCTGCGTTGGCTGCGATGCACCGGGGGCGGTAGTATGCACCGGCTGTATACATAAATTACCAAGGCCGGCGGACCGTTGTTATCGCTGTCACTCGGCTAGTTCCGGCGGCCAAACGTGCGTTCAGTGCCTACAGTATGGGCTGTTGGCTGTCAATGCCGCTACGTGTTACGTGCGTATGGCCAAAGATATTGTCTGGCGGCTCAAATTCCAACGCGCCAAAGCCGCCGCAGAGTGCATGGCTGCACCTATGGCACGGATTTGCCGCGAAAAGCTCCGGCCGGTCACTATTATCGTGCCTGTGCCAACCGCTTCCAGTCGCGTCCGCAGGCGAGGGTACGACCAGGCGGTCGTATTGGCCCGGGCTATTGCACTGCGTGCGGGTGCGGCCTATACTCCCCTGCTGACACGCCAGGGCCGGCAAGAACAAATCGGTGCCGGCCGTGCACAGCGCCGGTCACAGCTCCAGGGTGCGTTTCTCGTCAGGAATCCACGATACGTTCGCGGCACCCATATTATCCTCGTCGATGATGTGGTGACTACCGGTGCTACGCTGGAATCTGCCGCCCGGGCATTGCGCTCGGCCGGTGCTGAATCTGTTGAGGCGGTTGTTTTCGCTCAGGTCTAAACTTCCACTGAACCCATTACACATCCCCCCTCCAGCTTCAGCCTACACTGGCGGCACCAGGCGTCAGTTTTACTCGTCAGCGTACCTAAAGGTACGCTTCCTCCCAAGAACTAACACCTGGCACTCACCAGTGTAAGCTTCACTTAACAGAGGGGAGATATGCAATGGGTTCAATAAGCTCTTTAGTGGAGCTGATGCGGGATGATTCGGATCAGAGTTTTGTTTTTAGGGTGACAAATATATTACACTAGAGGAACATGTATAGGTGCATGGAGCTTACCTGCCTGCACGAACCGGATCGTAAGGGGGTGAGCCAGCGCGATGTAATTCGCTAGCGCCATAGGCTGCCTGTAGGGCGCCCTGGAGAGGTGGTTTGTGCAGGCAGGTAAGCGCATGGAGAGATGACCGAGTGGTTGAAGGTAGCAGTCTTGAAAACTGCCGTGCCCGCAAGGGTACCCAGGGTTCGAATCCCTGTCTCTCCGCCATACTTTGAAGCAAGAGGTCCCGCACTGACCCGCTAGCACTTTTTCCTTACCGGGGACTGGACTGCCGAGTGCAGCCGGAGTGACCGTAGGTCACGCCGCGCGGAGCGTGCCCCGGGAAGAAAAAAGTACTAGCGGGTCAGGGTTCCGGACTTTCGCCGACCGGTAATATCTGGTAGAATTAGTCTCGTTATCGACAGTACGGAGAGGTACCCAAGTGGCTGAAGGGGACGGTTTGCTAAATCGTTAGGGGGGCGCGAGTTCCCGCGAGGGTTCGAATCCCTCCCTCTCCGCCAGTCGATTCGACAAAAATGATCCGCGTCTCTGATCCGCACCTCACAGCACCTCACGCTATTTTGCGGTATTTTTGAAACTTCAGTAGCAAACCTGTACAATAGCGCTTATGAGCGGTGATCCCGACCAAACCCCGAAACCGGCTGGCTGGCAGTTTAATCCTGACCAGGACGACAAAAAGAGCGATGATCCGGATAGTCAACCGCCGCAAACCGATGGGCAAGCTCAAGCTGCTCCCGTTGCTCCTGCTGCGCCTGCGCCTGCCGGCTCTCCGCCCGAAACTGACCAACCTGACACCCCAGGTGACTCTGATGGTGCAAGTGCAGCGCCGGTTCAGTCGCCCGAGGACACACTGACCGCTGACGTTAGCCCGCCGGCCGTCGTATCTCCCGATGTCACCGACACTCCCGAAGCCTCTGTCAGTTCTGACACCTCCGATGCTTCCCAGCCGGAGCCTGTCCATGACGACCTATTGCAGTGGACCGCCACAGACGGTATGCACCAGCAGTCAGCCGGCTGGCTGGCCATACTTGGCATAGGTGTCGTAATTCTGGCTGCGCTGGTATATTTAGTTACCCGGGATAAGGTTTCGACCGGTTCGATCGTCCTCGCTGTTTTGCTTTTCGGTGTGTACAGTTTGCGGAAGACTCAAACCCTCCAGTATCAAATGGACAACGACGGTATTGCGATTGGTCAGAAACTGTACCCTTATGCGCAGTTTCGCTCGTTCTCAGTTGTTGAGCCAGGTGATATCGTATTGATGCCGCTGAAGCGTTTTATGCCGCTGCTGACGATCAGTTACGCCCCGGACATGGAAGAACGCGTCATAGCTATGTTAGCCGACCGCTTACCTATGGAAACGTACAAGCGCGACGCGATGGATGCTCTGATCCGGAAATTGCGCTTCTAGGCGGGCTTGGAGGTTGCTTCGCGGACGTGGGCGATTAGTTCTTGCGGGGAGGTGCTGGCCTTTAGGATGTATTTGTGGGCGCCGAGTTTGAGGGCCTTCTGTACTTCGGAGTCTTCGTTGAGGTTGCTGAGGATGATGACAGTGGTGTCGGGGTGGTTGGCCGGTTTGAACTTCATCAGGAAATCAATGCCGTTCATGATTGGCATAAGCATGTCCAACAGGATCAGGTTCGGCTCGCTGAGTTTAGCCAGCTCCAGGCCTTCCTTGCCGTTGTAGGCTACACGCACGCTGAAGCCTTCCTTTTGCAGGATAAGCTTGTAGGCGTGATTGAGCGTTTTATTGTCTTCTATGACGAGTACGTTGGCCATTGGCGATAATCCTCAGCTTTCATTGTAGGCGGTCAATATTGATATGTAAAATCAACACGTCAGAGGTTGGTGTAGCTGGCCAAGTGCCGGAGGAACGGCTGTACTTGCGGCTAATCAAGCACTGCTGTCTGAGGTGGGTGCGACGACGTCCTTTTTGCGGGGTGCGGTGTCCGTGCTACCGTCGTTCCCGCTGCCGGACTGATCCAGCATATTGTCTATAAGCTTTACCAAGCCCTGCGGGGAAGTCCAAGCTTTAATAATGCACTTATCGGCGCCGAGCCGGAGCGCTTCATTGATCTCAGGCGCGTTGTCGATATTGGTGAATACCAGGATCTTTACGTCAGGGTGCTCGTTGATGATGTCGTAATTCTGCAGGAACTCTACCCCGGATTTAATCGGCATCAGCAGGTCGAGTAGAATAATATGCGCGTCAAAGCGCTCCAGCTTCTCTAGCGCTTCTTCGCCGTTGAAGGCGGATTCTACCTTATGCTTCTCACGCTCCAGTATAAGCCGGTACGCAAAATTCAGGTCCTTGTCATCCTCTACAATCAAAATCTTTGCCATCGCCTCTACCGTACCCCTTAGTTACTCTAATAACTTGTATCATAGCGGCTCGGGTTTGTACAACGAAAATATTCACAAGTCATCTGTAGCGAAACTGCAAAGTCCTTTATTTCGCTAGGCGGTAGCGGCGGACGGCTATCGTGCTCAGGCCGGTCAGCAGCGCCAATCCGGCTAGCATGGCGATGAGCGACACCTTGTCTTGCGCGGCCAGTATCTGCGGCAATGCCAGGGCGCCGGTAGCGGTGCTGCCCAGCACCTGTCGCTCTGGCGATGCCGGCCTGACGACGGATACCGGGCTAGCAGCCGTAGATACAGACGTGCTGCTATCGGCGACGGCAGTGACTGCTGGCGGGGTTGGCACAAAGCCGGTCTCGGCGTTGAACCGGAAAACTTTGACCGCCTGGATGTCGTTTGATGTCGGATTCGGGTTGGCCGGGGGGTTGGTCTGCTGTCCGGGTGCGGTTGGATTTGCAGCCGGGGCGCCGGCGATATCGAAATTGCCCAGCCAACTGCCGATAACGTTGATAAACAAGGCGCCGAACCAGTCGTCGAGGTTGAAGCTGGAGTGGACGAAGTTCAGGATGTTGGCTCCGGCTTTGGCGTTGCCCGTGGTAGCATTACCGGCTTCGCCGTTGTCTGCTACGGTCGCGTCGCCGCTGACGGCACTAACCGATATGTTATTGGTGATATTGGTAGTGTTCCGGTGGATGCCGACGGGCACTCGACCTGATGAGGTGCCCGAATTAGATGAATTAGATGAATCAGCTGAATTAGACGAGCTGGCCACGCCGCCGCCGAGTGTAGCCGCCGTGCTTCCGGCCGGTGCGTTTACGATTACTCCAACCCATTTGCCTAGCACGTTTACAAATACCAACAAGCTGTTCTTGGCAATGACTTCCTGTCCGGTTAGATTGAAGACCGTGAGGTTGGTTGCGGCATTGCCGCTGACAGCATTGCCGGCCGTACCGTTATTGCTAACCGTCGCGTCGCCGCTCAGGGCATGCAGATTAACGTTATTCGTAATATTGATCTTGTCGCCGGTTGGTGATGCGATCTCCGGCGGAACGTTCGAAGTGTCCGGCGTCTCCGGTGTCTCCTGTGCATTGCCCGTATTACCGCCCAAAACGCTGTCCACGAACGAAGCCGGCACTACGATGTCGCCCTTCAGATTGCCGTAGATATTAATGATGCCCAGAAAAGAGCGTTGCCCGCCGATAACCGAACTAACGATATTGATAATATTCGCCAAGGCGCTGGCGTCGCCGCTAGTAGCGTTGCCGGCGCTGGAATTGTTGCGCACCTCGGCAGTACCGCTGACGGCGTTCAGTACGATGTTATTTTCGATATCGGTCAGGCTAACACTGTTTTGGGTAAGGTTGAGCTGGGCGGAGGTACTGCCATTCGGGAGCGATAGTGCTGTTAATGTACTGGGGTCAATTGTTATGTTACCCTGGATCTCGTTGCTCCCAGACGAATTGTGAATGTCCTGTACGAAGGTAACGGGCGTGTTGCCGAGTCCCTTGCCCCTCCCTACTACGTTCACCACCGTAGCGTCAACAGATGCCTTGCTGCTGGTGGCATCACCTGCCTTATGGCTGTCCCGGACTGCGGCGTTGCCGGATTTGGCTGTCGAATCGGTATTATTTTGCAGGTTCACTGTCGTAGCGGCAGTGCCGGCGGCTGACGACGCGGCAGTTGTATCGGTAGCGGTTCCGGCTGCACTGGATGACTCAGAGGTCTGGGCGGTGGCTGGCGAGGTGTCGGCTGACTTTTTGGCGGTCGTTGTGCCGAGTTCTAACGTTGCGGTTGGCTGACTGCCAGGCTGGCTACTCAGCTGGCTACCGGCTGTGCTTACAGCGGGCTTTGTCTCCTCGTTTTTGGTATCTTTGGGGGCGGTAGTATTTGACGGGGGATTTTTATCTTTCTGTTCAGATGTTGCTGTTTGGCTCGATCCTTGGCCGGATCCCTGCCCTGAACCCTGTCCTGATGTCTGCCCCGAAGCTTGGACGGACGTTCCGGCAGTCCCGGATGTGCTGGCAGCTACCGCGGTACCTTGAGCGAGCGTAGCAGCTGGGAAGCTCATAAATAATAAAGCGACCAGCAGGCCGCTAAACGCCCGACGGCCACAAATGCGTACTGTTTCCGGCATGCTCACCTCTACATTCACCCCGCCCGGTTAAATAATAATTTTTTGCGGGAGAAGGGCCGGTTGAACTTCCGGGCCTTCTCCTGCAGATGCAACCGCTTAACGAAAAATTTTGTCGGAAACGCTGGCTCCTACGAGTCAGCAGTTCTTCTGCTTCCGAAAAATTACTGCTTGATACCTATGGTAAAGGTAGTGTTGCTGGTGTTGCTGGCTGTGCCGCTGGTAGCGGTGCCGCCGTCGTTACCGCCGATTACGGTTGCGGCACCGGATTCGGCGTGCTGCGGGTTGTTGTTTACTATGTTGACGTTGGCATTGTGTTCCTGGGTAAGGAGTGCCGATTTGTTGACCTCCACGCTATTAGTAGAGCCTTCGCCGGTCGGGCCGGAAATAGACCCTTCAGCACCGCCGCCACCGACATAAGATTCGCTGAGGACAGGACCGCCGCCTCCGCCGCCAGGGCCTTGGTCGACTGTTACGGTGCCTTCGGCGGTACCATTATTGGTTGCTTCGCCCGAAAGCGCGGAGCCGTCGTCGTCACCGTCTTCTACTGTAGCGTCACCGCTTACGGCAGTCTGTGCGTTGTTGTTCTCCGCGTGGACGGAAGCGTTCTTGGTGGAGTGGGCGTCGGTGTCGCTATTCACCAGTACGGTGTTGGTCGAGTCTTCACCTGTTTCGCCGATAGTCCCTGTCTGAGCGCCTACTGCGCCTACGACACCGACGGTCAGGCCCAGGCCTGCAATCACCGCGGAGGCGACCTTAACTGATACTGTTTTCATATTATTTCTCCCCTCTTACTTTTATACCCTCGGGTTGGTTGCTCACCCGACTGTGCCCGATACAGATATCCAAATACAGATACGAATTATCCAGCAGGGTCGAATGACCAGCTCCTAAAATCACTTTTCCACTAACTCGATAGCTACTCCGATGAACTATTAGATTTCACGTCGACCTTGATACTGGTCGAAGAGTCGTTCGATGAACTGTTGCCGGTGCTGGTACTGCGGTTACGCGAATCAACATCAATATTCGTGCTGGTATTACCGTCAACGGTCGATCGGTGATAGCTGCCGTTTTCCGGTACGGTAATCGACTCGCCATTTACGGTCACCTCGGTACGGGCGCCGGAGCCGTCATCGGTCATCGACTCGCTTGTTTGGGGTCCCCGGGCGTTTTGTTGCGACGAATCGCTTGCGGTATTCGGCAATGCTTTACCCTCCCTCTGGCTCTGGCCATTGTTTTGATTGCTGTGCTGGACCGCAGAGCGCACCGAAGATGCATTTCCGCCGTCCAATGAAGCGTTTGACGAAGCCTGAACCGTGTAGGTAACGGCGAGGACTGCGACAGCTGCCAATACCGGCAAAGCTACTATGCGCACCCTGCGGTTGCGCAGTGACCGCAATGACAACAAAC
>JBGTNV010000133.1:0-5702 GCA_041742875.1 Saccharimonadales bacterium (SeqCode)
CTAAAATAGAGAGGTCCTTAGGTTGTAGTGATTTGATTTGACAAGCGGCTATTATCCTTAATCCTCGGTTGCTGATGAATTTTACAATACGCAGGATATTTATCTTGTGGTGTAATACAGTGAGTACGAGCTTGGGCATAAACTTAATGGGAGGGATAACCATGGCGACGCCTGCGATAACCGATAGATATACTACTACGTACCGGTTGGAGGACCACGATGTTATTTGGGGGGAGGCGGACGGCCATGCCGGCCAATATGTCCTGCGGGTTCGGGATCTGCCCGACGACGAACGGCCGCGGGAAAAATTATTATCGGTCGGGCCGCAGAACCTGAGCCTGGCTGAATTAGTGGCTATCCTGTGGGGCGTCGGGACGCGCAAAGAAGACGTACTGGCCATGGCCAAGCGTACGCTGCGTGAATACGGCGAAAAAGCTGTGGCCAACGAATCAAACCCGCGGCGCTTGGCCGAAGCGGCCGGTATACCGCTCGGCAAAGCGTGCCAGCTTGTTGTGAGTTTTGAGCTTGGCCGGCGTTTCTACGCTAACCGGGCCGGCCGGCCGGTGCAAGTGCGCAACCTGCACCAGGCCTTCGCCTATCTGCATGATATGGGGTCGAGCAGCAAGGAGCAGCTACGCGGTTTGTATCTGAACAGCCGTCACCAGGTCATCCACGACGAAGTTATTTCAGTCGGTACACTAACATCGAATCTCGTCCATCCGCGTGAAGTTTTCCAACCGGCCGTTATCCATAATGCTATCGCGGTCATTGTCGCCCACAATCATCCGTCAGATGTACTAAAGCCAACCGCGGCCGATATTCGCGTCACCAAGCAGTTGCAGGAGGCCGGGGAAGTGCTTGGCATAAGCCTGCTTGACCATTTGATCATCGGTTCCTCAGAATGTATAAGCATAATGGAGTATCAAACACATGAATAGTACGACATACGCTTTGACGTTTGCTGATACCGTGCTTACCCATGGGCCGGCTTCACTGTCGCGGGTCAACGACCTGGATGACGGCAGGGGTTATTCCGAGGCCGACGCGTTGGCTGCCTCGGGTGATTATTTCATGATGTTGGCCACCAAACTCGACCTGTTGGCGCAATCGGTGCCCCGAGACAGCTCCGAACAGATCGAACTCGAACACCTTGTCAATATGCTGTTTTACCTACAGAAGCATTATGCGGTTGTTCCCAAATCGAAACTCCGTTAGCAGTGCAGGTCAGGTTTGGGCACATCTTATCCGGTACCTCTGGTATAATTAGGCCAAATGAACCAGGAGCATATCAGGAATTTTTGTATTATCGCGCATATCGACCATGGTAAGTCGACGCTGGCCGACCGGCTGTTGGAGATGACCGGTACAGTGGAGAAGCGGATGATGAAGGCCCAGATGCTGGACAGGATGGATTTGGAGCGGGAGAAGGGCATCACGATCAAGTTAGCGCCCGTTCGTATGGCGTACCGGGATTACGAGTTGAACCTGATTGATACGCCGGGGCATGTTGACTTCTCGTATGAGGTTTCGCGCAGTTTGGAAGCTTGTGAGGGCGCTTTGTTGGTGGTGGATGCGTCGCAAGGTATCCAGGCGCAGACGTTGGCGAATGTCTATCTGGCAATGGCGGCGGAGCTGACGATTATACCGGTGTTGAACAAAATAGACTTGCCGGCAGCCGATGTTGAACGGGTGAGTGCCGAAATCGTCAGTTTGCTGGGGTGCGAGAAAGAGGACATTTTGCTGATCTCGGCCAAGACCGGCCAAGGCGTTGAGGCGGTGCTGGAGCGGGTCATTGCCGATGTACCGCCGCCGCAAAGCTCAGCCTTGCCGGAGACGCGGGCGCTGATATTCGACAGTTATTATGACGACTACCGCGGTGTGATCCTGTATGTCCGCGTATTTGACGGCGAAATTTTCAAAAATGCACAAGTGAAGATGATGGCTACCGGCGCGCCCGGTCTGGCGCTGGAAGTCGGGGCGCTCAAACCCGGCATGACGCCCGGGCAGAGCCTGAAGGCTGGTGAAATCGGCTATATAGTGACGAACCTAAAGAGTACCCGCGAGGCCAAAGTCGGCGATACGGTTACGCTCATGAAGCAGCCGGCCAGCGAGCAATTACCGGGTTACAAAGACGTCAAGCCGTTTGTTTATGCCGGATTTTTCCCGGAGAGCAATGAGTTTTACCAGGAATTGAAAGATGCCGTCGAAAAGTTGAGCCTGAGTGATTCGGCATTGCAGTTCCAACCGGAAAATTCGCCGGTGTTGGGCTTCGGCGTGCGCATCGGTTTTCTGGGGTTGCTTCATATGGACATTGTGCGCGAGCGACTGGAGCGGGAATACGACCTGGAGCTGGTAGTAACCAATCCGTCGACTGACTACCAGATCAGCCTGCTCAATGGCGACGAGCTGGATATCAAGAGCGCCGGCGAGCTGCCCGATCCAGCCAAGATCAAAGCTATCCGCGAACCATGGATCAAGGGTGAAATAGTTGTGCCGCAGGATTACGTCGGCGCGGTCATTCAGCTCATCGCCGCCAAGCGCGGTGTCCATAAGAACCT
Organism: Saccharimonadales bacterium (SeqCode); assembly: GCA_041742875.1. Classification (GTDB taxonomy): domain Bacteria; phylum Patescibacteriota; class Saccharimonadia; order Saccharimonadales; family UBA4665; genus JALQUD01. The sequence continues at coordinate 2,559 of JBGTNV010000133.1, forward strand.
GAGTTATGTGGAGCAGCGGGCACTTCTCAGTTTCGAGGCGCCGCTCGCCAATTTACTGACCGATTTCTATGACCAGCTCAAAAGCGTCACTAGCGGGTACGGGTCCTTCAACTATGAGCTAGCCGATTATCGTGAAGAAGACTTGGTCAAACTCGATTTCTATGTCGCCGGCGAGCGGGTCGATGCCCTGAGCGTGATGGTGCATAGGTCGGAGGCGCAATCGCTCGGCCGGGTGATTGTCGAGAAGCTCAAAGAAGTTATCCCGCGCCAGAATTTCCAGGTCAGCTTGCAGGCGGCCATCGGCGGCAAGTTTATCGCCCGCGAAGATATTAGCGCGTACCGTAAAGATGTCACCACCGGTCTGTACGGGGGAGATGTGTCGCGCAAGAAAAAGGTGCTAGCCAAACAGGCCAAGGGCAAAAAGCGCCTCAAGCGCTTCGGCAAGATTGATATTCCTGCGGAAGCTTTCACCGTTATGCTAAAGCGAGATTAGGCAGAATGGAATATCTCAAATCTCTGGCAGTCAAAATACTGAACCGGGCGACGGTGCGGTAGATACGCCGCAATAACCTGAAAGTTATTGCTGTTGCTGGTAGTGTTGGCAAAACATCTACGGTTAGTGCTATCCGGACGGTGCTGGGCCAAAAATACCGTGTCCACGCGCCGGCGACTGCCTATAACACTAGTAAGAGTGTGCATCTTGAGGTATTTGACCAAAAGTTTGCCACTACTCCGCTGGGTTGGTTCCGGGTGTCGGCAAAAATGCTCGTACTGTCGATGCGCAAAGCAAACTTCGACGTGCTGGTGGTAGAAATCGGTACCGACCACCCTGGTGAAATGCGGGATTTCGCTTACTTGCGTCCCCATATCGGTGTGCTGACGGCGATCACACCGGAGCATATGGAGTTTTTCGAAACCATCGAAGCGGTGGCCGCCGAAGAGTTGGTAGTTGCTGAATATTGCGACAAACTGGTTATCAATAAATCAGCCGTACAAGCATCGTTCGTACCTGATACTGTTTCGCAAACAGCCGTGTGGTATGGCGACGGAACCGATTACCGGCCTGAGAATTACCGGTTCAACAGTAAAGCGGCTTCATCTGACGTATCAGTGACGGCTGACTTTACGTTTGGCCGGTACGAGCTGCGGAATGTGCAGCTCAAAGTAATCGGCGAACATTCGCTGCAGGCGCTGACGGCTGCCGGTACGGTCGGAGTGCTGTGCGGACTGACGGTTGATCAAATCGCTGCTGGTCTCCGGTCCGTTGAACCGGTTTGCGGCCGCATGCAACTGCTCAGGGGCATAAACTCCAGTATTATCGACGATTCGTATAACTCCAGCCCCGAAGCCTGCAAGGCCGCATTAGATACGCTCTATCGGCTGGAAGTGGCGCACCGCATAGCTGTCCTCGGTACGATGAATGAGATGGGCGGCTATTCACCCCAGGCGCACCGTGAAGTCGGCATGTATTGCGACCCCGCAGTGCTCGGGCTGGTGGTTACGATCGGCAAAGAAGCGGAGGAGTTTCTCGGTGCGGCCGCCCGTGAGCGCGGTTGTACGGTAAAAAGTTTCATGAGTCCTTACGAAGCGGGCAAATTCATCCGCGAGCACTTACGGCAGCTTCCAGCTTATGCCGCTATCCTGGTAAAGGGTTCGCAAAATCAGGTCTTTGCCGAAGAATCCATCAAAGCATTCCTTGCCGACCCGGCCGATGAAGCCAAACTCGTTCGCCAGTCAGAATTTTGGATGCGGCGTAAGCGGCAGCAATTCGACGCGACGGAGGAGCGGTAACATGGTAGTGATATGGCAGTAAAATGGGGCTTAAGACCAAAATGGCTTTAAGGCGGCATATCGACCGTGCACTGCGGAGTCTGGAGAAACCGTTTGCGGTCTATAACCGTATCGAAGTTTCGGGCAATGCCTTGCGGCACAATGCGGAACTATTTGCTCGTATCGGCAACGTTCCTGTTATCCCGGTGCTGAAGGGTAATGCTTACGGCCATGGTATCGAATTAGCTACGCGAAGCTTGAAGAGTTTGAAAAACTCGACAAACTCGACAAATTCGATGTTGGGCAGCTTTCCTTACATCGCGGTTGACGGCTATTTCGAAGCGATGCAGGTACGGCACTTCAGCCGCCGTCCGGTGTTGATAATGGGGGCGATTTTGCCGGAGAACTTCGCGCGGATGCACTTTGCTGATTTTGCCTTCGCCGTACAGCACATGGACACTATTGAGGCGTTGGCGGTGACGCGCCGCAAGGTCAAAGTCCATCTGGAAGTCAACACCGGCATGAACCGCTACGGTGTCCAGCCAGGCGAGGTCGGAGCGCTTGCCAGGCACATCTTGTCGCACAAGAACCTTGAACTGGAGGGTGTAATGTCGCACCTGGCCGATGCCGACGGGTCCGATGCGCAAACCGTCGCGGATGCGGTGCGGTTATTCGATGAGGCGGTCGAGACGGTACGCTCGGCGGGCGTGCATCCCAAGTGGTGCCACGTTGCCCAGACTGCGGGCGCCGCAGTGGCAGAATCGCGCTATGCCAACGCCATGAGGCTGGGTATCGGCTTGTATGGCATCAACCCGTTCGGTAGCGGCCATCCGGCCTACGGTAAGCTGTCCGGATTGCAGCCGGCGCTGCGGCTCATCAGTACCATCACAAACGTTATTGAGCTGCAACCAGGCGACCGGGTCAGCTACAATTACACCTTCACCGCGCCGCGGGCTATGCGTATCGGTGTGCTGCCGCTTGGCTACTACGAAGGCGTGAACCGGTCGTTGAGCAATAAAGGCGTAGTAAAGGCAGGAGGTGTATACTGTCCGATTGTCGGCCGGGTCTGCATGAACCATACGACGATTGACCTGACAGGTACGTCAGCGGCGGTCGGCAGCGAAGTGCTGGTATATAGCAATGATCGTGCCGACCGGAACAGCATTGACGCTATCGCCGCCGAGCACGGATTATTCAACTATAACTTGCTGACAGCACTTAGCCCTGATGTGCGGCGGGTACTTGTTGACTAAACTGTATCTTATCAAAGATATGCCACGAACCCTGTCCCGAACGCTAGTTCTAACTTCACCATTCTGGCAATGCAAGCCAACAGCCGGTCGAGTTTAGGCTATAGTTAAAAGAATTACGACC
>JBGTNV010000134.1:0-13090 GCA_041742875.1 Saccharimonadales bacterium (SeqCode)
GCCAGGCGCGGCTACCGCCGCTGCTGGTGCTGTCATTGTCGGTGTCGGGACTGTTGTTGGGGCTGGTATCGGTGGGGCGATTGCTGGATTCTTTGGTTCGCTCTTCGGTGGGGGAGGCGATAACCCCGGTGGTTCAAGCACGGGTGGGGACGGTGGTAGCGGCGGCGGTAGCACGGAGCGTCCAACCCTCGATGATCCATCACAAATTGAAATCACTGCGCCCGATGCTGATACGCTGACCGTATCATGGCGCAACGTGAATCATGCTACCTATTATCAAGTTAAGCTGACAGGTGGTGGTAGTGATACAGTCCGTACAACAGGAAGTACCCAGGTTACTTTCTCCGTTGGCTCATTACCTGTTGGGCAATACCATGTAGAAATCACAGCGTATGCCCCTGAGTATAAACCGAGTTCAACGGGTAGTTCCTCGAGCTTCCCCAAAGTTGCTGTACCCGCATTGCAACCTTTGCTCCTTAACGGCAACATCATCACGGCGCAGTTAGCCCAGGCTATTGCTGGAGCAACAGGGTATCAAGCCCAATTAGTGCAAAATGGGACCCCAGCTGGCCATATAACCGCCATGTCTGGTAATCCCCCCCAAGCTGCATTCACGATTATCGACGAATCGGCGACATACGCAGTGCGGGCTATGTCCCTGACAACGGATGGTATTCCAAGTGCCTGGACAGTCAGCCCTAATAGCATTGCCCCACTCCCAGGAACAAACCCAAGCACTATCACGTATGCTAATGGTCATCTCTCCGTATCATTACCTGCTAACACACCGGGCGCAACGAGTTATCAGGCACAACTGGTGATTGATGAGACCCCATCAGGCGACCTCGTGCCTATGAGTGTAGCTGTAAATGATCCCACAACGGTCACGGCGACATTTACTGTGACCGATGGGACACCCGGTACTAGTTTCAAGGTACGGACCCGGGCATTAGGCACAACTGTATTGCCAAGCCAATGGACGCTTTCGACAGGTACCATCACGAGAGTAGCCTCACCATCGTTGCTACCGCTTTCTGTATCAGGCACGCATGTAATTACAGCAACGTTAGCCACACCGGTCGCGGCTGCGTCAACCTACCGGGCTGAATTGATAGTCGACGGCAGGCCAAGTGGACAGGCCATCGATATGGTGACGAGCACGCCTGAAGGGGCAGCCGCCCCGGTTACGCAAGCACAATTCACCATTGATGACAGCGTTGCCAGCATGAGTTTTGGTGTTCGGGTGCAAGCGCTGGCCAATAATTATATCAGCAGTGTTTGGATACAATCGGCGAATACAGTCGAGCGCTTGCAGACACCGACCTTGCAGCCCATCACCCAAACCAACAGAACTCTGACAGTGGTATTACAGGCTCCTGTACCGAACGCAAACGCATATACCGGACAGATTGTGGTCAATGACAATCCAACGAATCAACGGCAAACTTTGACCGTAGGTCCTGAAACGCCGCCGGTCATTTCTGGCGAATTCATCATCGAAAACCCTGGAGATGGCCCCTATCAAATTAGGGTGCAGGCACAGTCACAAAATTATTTACCCAGCAATTGGGCACTCAGTACTGTAATTACGCCAAAATGGCCGGCGACAGTTGTCGGTGCAGTTGTATGGAACGGTACGCCCCAAGCAAATGTGACAGTTTATCTACGTCCAAGCGAGGCCAGCCCGATGGCCGTGCGCCAGGTGAAAACAGATAACGAAGGCTTGTTTGGGTTTACTGATGTTGAGGCTGGGGGCTATACCATTAATGTGGTGCCGCCATCCACCGGCGTCGCCTACTGGCTCAACGATGTTGATAAGACGATACAGGTCGCGGGCAGTGAAATACTTAACGTAGACCAAATCATGCTTTATCGCCAACTACAACTTGTATCACCTGAGGATGGTGTCGTCTCAAGTACACTTCGCCCGACCTTTGAGTGGAATGGGGCAGCATCAATCCAGTATCAGGTCACCATCAGAGGCGGCACGAATATATCGTCGCCAAAGATCACTGGAACAAGATGGCAAGTTACATCTGATTTACCAGCCGATAACTCTTATCAATGGTCAGTTCAAGAATTTAACGCTTCTGGCAGCGTACAAATTGGCTATTCCGCTCCACGTAACCTAACCATAAGACAGAGCTCCGTTCCACCTGGGGTCACGCTTAATCCAAGCAGAGCAGTCAATAACCTCTACTACGTTCAAAATCAGTGGGGTGGGAGCACCGCCCCCTGGCACGAAGGCGGTATGTGGGTGATCGGTGCAAGAGCCGGGCAAAATGTTGTTGCGGTTAATATCAGTTCACCAGATAACGGCCGTACCTTCACCGGAACGATGACCTATGCAGGCGAAGGTCCAATTGGCTTCCGTGCAACAATGAGCCAAAACCATGTATATACCGTCGAGAATCAGTGGGGTGGCTCATCAGCACCCTGGCATCCCGGTGGTACCTGGTTGATCGGTGCACGCGGCCAACAAAGGGTTGTTGCCGTCAGTATTACCTCGAATGATGGTGGCAACACCCTGAATGGGACGATGACCTATGCAGGCGAAGGCCCAATTGGCTTCAAGAGCAGCCGCGTGGACGGCGGTGTATTAATTGTCGAGAATCAGTGGGGCGGTTCCACCGCGCCCTGGCATCCCGGCGGGGTTTGGGTCATAGGGGCGCGTGGAAACCAGCGCGTTGTCATGATGGATGTGATGTCTAGTGATAATGGCAATACGCTAAATGGTGCTATGACTTATGCGGGCGAAGGTCCGATCGGGTTTAAAGCCACACAAGTTGCCACCAACAACTATCAAGTCGAGAATCAGTGGGGCGGTTCCACCGCGCCCTGGCATCCCGGCGGGGTTTGGGTCATAGGGACGCGTGTTGGTCAAAATGTCATTGCTATCAACATCACATCAAATGATGATGGTAACACACTCAATGGCACTATGACTTATGCGGGGGAAGGTCCAATCGGATTTAGAGCCAACTCTCTGTAAACTACTGTGATAAGCGTGATTTGAATGAGTATTGTGGTTACTTGCTTGATGAGGAGCCAGATGATCATGAGGGGGGCATGTTCGTCCATATCCACGGAGCTCCACCGACCTGACGCTTACGCCATTTCAGTACCAAATCGGACGTATCCTGAACAACCACATCGCAGGGCACGGGTTTGACTTTGCGCTTAAGCAAGCGGGTATCATTGTATGCAAGTAAGCCGCCGAACATCCGCTGTACCGGACTAGGGGGTGATCGGCGCGTTGTTGCATGGTCGGTTTTTGAAGGCGCTGCGCTCGCAGGGGGTTGGTCGGTCCACTCCCCTGGCCGGTAAGCTCTGCATTCGCTCGGATAATTTTGCTCCAGTGCCCTATGATAGTGGCCCTTTTTCTCCGGCACGGTGACGCAAGTAAACCCAGTATAACACTGGACAAAATGCCCTAATTTACGGGGTGTTATGGGTTATCTTTGCGCCGCTGCAGCTGGGTAAAAATTTCCCCTAACCGTTCGTAATATTCATCCCCCTCAAATAACCATCCTACAAACGCAGCACTATTGATCAGAATCTGGATATCATTGCGCATGGCCTTCCGGATGGGCGCCATGTGCGCCATATAACATCTCATCGATGGTACTCGAGATGTCGGGGCTGTCCGTTTTGGCGATGCCGCGCAGTTTGCCTAGCGTTGCATACATGCGGTCCAGTCGCTCTTGCTCTTGGATGGCCAACGCCTCATCGAGCAATTCTTGGACAAGAAGCGTGAGACTCTTTTGTTCAGCTTTCGCGGCGAGGGTCAGTCGTTGGTGCAGGGGATTGGGCAAGGAGATGGTAGTCTTCATATGCTGTGACTGTATCATGCGGCAGATGGGAAAAGCAAACACCAGCTCTCTAAGGGCACCAGGGTGCGCGCAGAGCGTTTTCCAGATTGGACCACGTGTTATACAATACGTGTCCCCGCTTGGAGGAGCCAAGGGGGGGAGCTGTTAGCAAAAGATCGCTGGCAGCTCTCTTTTTTTAGCGGCGGCGCTCACGCCGAAAGAGCTAACCAAACTGGCGACCATCCCGACATTCTGGACGACATGCGCGGCCAAATTACTTTCGAGAACGACCATTCTCATAAGCTAATAATCCCTTCTATCAAAAAACTGGTTTTGGATTGCATGAATAATGTATAAAAAGATGAGTTAGGCGGTTGAAGCGGAGAAGGTGTATAATTTTGATATGGTATTTAAACTTAGTGCCTACATAGGGCTACCCCATGCTTTGCTCCATATCTTGGCATACCGGCTGATCGGTAAAGACTGCGTCTTAGACCTGAACCAGCGCCGGGTACACTCTTTAGAAGAGCGTACTCCTAAGGAGGCTGCGTTCGTCAAGATGTTTCCCACGCTGGCAATAGGTGGTCTAGCGGTCATTTTGTTGATCGCTTGGGCAGTTACCATACCCTTTTCTGGATATGGGAGTTTAGCCACCTATTACCGAACTGCGGATCTTTGGCATCAAGCTATTTGGTGGATAGGAATAGCCATCTTAATGTATGCCGGTATGGGTATCTTGCATCTCTACTGGGGAATTCGCATTTTATTAGGTAAACCATCCCATTCCCCACCACACCAACCCGATGAACATTTGAGTTCCCGGGATGAGCAACACTATAGTCACTAGGGGTAAATAGTCCTCATCTTCTTCATTGCTGCCTTCATAAAAAATGCGGCGTTCTCTTGGATCGCGGGTGATCAGCAGCAGAAGCGTCAGCCCTACAATTAGATTGATGAGTGAGCAAGGAGTTACCCAATTCACATCAAACTGCGTCTGAATTCCAATCCCCATCAGCCAGCCGCCTGCTAACCACAACAAAGCTACTACCGCAATCAACCCCAGTCCACTCCCCATATCCGTTCCTAAATCGATGTAAGCCAAAAGACCAGCTGTGATATTTCGTTTATGGCTCAGATTCTAACATGTTTTGGTCTGATAACTGAGGTGAATCAGGTTCAAGGCGTGTAACTTGTTCAAATCGATCAAAGTCCTGGTCGTAACTGTACAACTCCTGTAGCTGGCTGTGTTCGAGATGAACTACCGTCAGGCAGTCTGGAAAGTCAATTTCCTCTTGCGCATACAAGTCTAACGCACGAATGTAGATAGAGCGGGATGGTAGTTTCAGACCAGGTAGTGATAGAGGCCATTTGAAAATTGTCTGAGCGCCCCACCGGCCACGAAATTGGATCCTCCGACCAGAGGGCTTTTGTCACCCCAGGGCAATTGAGTGGGGCGAAACACTCGTTTTCTGGGCCAAAATGCGTCCTTGGTGGGGCAGAGTTCGAATATTCGAATGGCCTCTGAAGCGATGGCCAACGTTTCCAGCAAGGCCGGAATTCGATTCCAGATCCAGGTGGCGCCATCGCTGATAAACAAGAGTTGGTCGGCTGCCTGAATTTCCAGTTCTTGCAGATAAGCGGCCAGTAGGGCAAAGAGCGCATCCGGCCCGTTCAAAACGCCATCAATCAACGGTGCGAACTGCTGGTGTTGTCTGCCTTCCTCGTCAACCACGTAGATGATGCAGAGTTTGGGTTCTCGCCAAGCGCCATGGTAGCGTGTTCGCCCTTTACGAGTCTTGGGTCCTCGCTTCTTTTCACGCAGACGGATGCGTCCGCCATCGGTGCTGACCACCACCCGTCGTCCGGCCAAGTTCTCCCGCTCTTGCCAGCCGTAGACGCCCATTTTCTGCGCCAGACGGGCTCGCTCCGCCGCACGATAAGCGACCAGACGTATCGTCTTGGCGTCCAGTGCGTTGCCCCAATCCAGTAGCACTTGTTGCGTTTCGGAAAACGAAGCCAAGGTTGCCGCCAACATGCCCACCTGTGAACTCAATGCTGGCGTACAACGTTCGTAAATGCCCAGTAGCATACACCCTGAATAGAGGCCAGCATGACGTTTGCCTTTGCGCCGATCGCAGTTGCGCCGATAGTAGCGTACATCCAGGGTCAAACTACATCCGTATGACGTGCGAACGACGACTGATTTTTTCCCCCTCGCTCTTCAAGCGCTTTGGGTGTTTTTCTATCATTGTCTTTTCCGCTTCTGACATTTCGTCTGAATCCAGCGAAGCTTGCACCCTTTGACCCAGCAGCGCCGCAGCCAGACGATCCGTTATCGCTCGAATCTCGTGTTCAAGTTGTTCCAACTCTCCCGCATTGGTCACGATACGTGCACTCGTTTGCAGTTGTGTCAGCTCTTTCTGGATGCTTGCAATCTGGCGCTCATATCGGTCATCTACTTGGTTTGGCATGACGTCTACTTTCGGCCTCTCTTTGGCTGCTCAATTCGTCTGCTCAATTCGTCTGGATAGCCTCTTGACTCTAGCATTTTCCCTGACACTGTCAATTTCTGCCTTGACCGTGAATTCGGGATTGCACCCGTTCGTATATTTTGTGTACCCACAAACGAGTATTCGTTCAATGGTGAACAGTTACCGTGATATGATTCTTTCGGGTATACAGGGCAGGATCTATGAAAAAATCAACCCATCTGATATGCAGAGAAGAAATGGGGAGGTTGTTCTGGAGCAACTCTTAGGAATATATTCAGAGATCAAAAATTCCAGCAATAACTCGTTACCCTTCAAGAATGTAGTAGAATTTACCGTTTCATTTACAGTATCAGTACTTTTATCTCTGTCTGCGAATATTGATTTGTTGACGAGCATATTTTCTCCATAAACCCTAGCTGATTAACAGAAGGCCAAGAATGTGACCATGTCGATTGATACTAATACTTATGATGTGCTTGTCGTGGGTGGTGGCCCTGCAGGCGCAATTGCGGCATATGAACTTGCAAAAAGCAAGGTGTCTGTAGCTCTCATAGAAAAAGAAAAACTTCCACGGTACAAGGCCTGTGGGGGAATAGTTACACCTCGAGTAGACAGGATAATAGATTTTTCTTTAGAGCCCGTTATTGAGCGTCATATCTCCAAGATGTTGATTACTGTTAAGCAAAGCTCGCCGTTCGTCAGGGAGTATCCTCGGACGATTGTTTACACGATGATGCGAGACACTTTCGACAATTTCCTTGTGCAGAAAGCTCGAGAAGCCGGGGCAATTGTTTTTGATGGTTCTCCCTTGACTGCACTGGAAGCACTTGAAGATGGATACAGAGTAAAGACTCCGACAGGAGAGTTTGTCACTAAATACGTTATCGCAGCAGATGGTGCAAATAGCATAACGCGAAGGCTTGTGGGGGCCCCGAAGCATCAAAGGTTATCTGTCGCCATTGAACGAGAAATACTTGATACAGAGAACCGTCTGGATGAATGGAACAGCATACTTGCTCTAGATTTTGGTCACATGAAGAGCGGCTATGGTTGGGTGTTCCCAAAGGCCAATAATTTTTCGGTAGGTGTAGGCGCTCCTAAATCCTTAGCCAGAGAATTACGTCCCTACTACGATAGTTTTGTAGACCATTATGCAGGCGAGATAGGAAATACTGAGCCCTATATCTCCGAGGGCCATCACCTACCGATAAGGGTGCACAATGAAAAGATAGTGTATGGACGGACTGTTTTCGTAGGAGATGTTGCAGGCCTCATTGATCCTATGACTGGAGAGGGGATCTATTTCGCTATGAGGAGCGGACAATTTGCTGCCCAGGTGATTGAAGAGGCACTGCGTATAAAAAGTAACGATCTCAGAAAATACGAAGAACTGGTTGATCGTGAAATTCAGTCGGAACTACAAGTTGCGAAGATCCTGCTTAAGATATTAGACACGGCCCCCGGATTCTGGGTTCCATTGTTGTTGAAGCGGTCTAATATGTTTTGGAATTATTTCTGCCGAGTCTTGATAGGAGAGAAGACCTACCACGTATAGTGGACCCAATTGTCAAGACAGAAAATCGATGAAAATAAGTAAGAAAGTTCAATATCAAAACAATAGTCGTGTGTGTGCCTAACTCGATAGTCAAACTTAGCTTGTGCGTGTCGGCTGCTGTTGTGTTGTGAAATACCAAGCAGCCGGTGTTGCATACCCCAAGGCTTGATGGGGTCGTTCAAAATTGTAGAGGTCGAAGTAGCGCCGCACCCCTTGTTCGAGTGCCGGGACCGATTCATAGCGCCAAAGGTAGATGTCTTCATACTTGAGCGAGCGCCAGAGTCGCTCAATGAAGATGTTGTCGAGATAGCGTCCGCGGCCATCCATACTGATAGCGATGCCGGTGTCAGATAAGCAGGTGGTAAAGTCTTGGCTTGTGAACTGGACCCCTGGTCACTATTGAAAACTGTGGGGGTGCCCTGTTGCAGCGCCTCCTGGAGTGCGGCCAGACAGAAGGCGGTCTCCAAGGTGTTCGACAAGCGCCAACTGAGGACGAAGCGACTAAACCAGTCCATGACGGCCACGAGATACATAAAGCCGGTGGGCATGGGAATGTAGGTGATATCCGCACACCAAACCTGGTTGGCGTGGTCAATGGTCAGGTTGCGGAGCAGATATGGGTAAATCTGGTGCCCAGGTGCGGGCTGACTCGCTTTGGGCTTGGGATAGAGCGCCGCAATATTCATCGTGCGCATCAGCCGCTGGACACGCTTGCGGTTGACCCTGTACCCATGCCCCTGGCACAAGATGACCGTCATGCGCCGACTGCCGTAGAACGGTGTCTTCATATACTGGGCATCGATCAGCTCCATGAGACGCAGATTCTCTGCCGATTCCGAGGCTGGCTGGTAGTAGTAGCTCGAGCGAGACAGACCTACCAGTTGACACTGGCGCTCGATGCTCAACCACGGATGCGCGGGCTCAATCAGCGGACGTTTGGCTTCAGTCGAACTGGCTAGCTTTTTTTTCAGCCACTCCAACTCCATCTTCAAGCGCCCGATTTGTTCGTACAGTTCCGTCTCTTTATTCGCCTGTTCTTGGTCCGCTCGGCTGCGCCGCCCGTTGAACATTTGGGGGCCTTCGTCTAGCATCTGGCATTTCCACTGACTGACCTGGCTCGGATGTACGCCGAAAGCTGACGCCACCTCGTTCACGGTCTTGGTCCCCTTGGCCGCCTCTAGCGCCACCGTGAACTTGAACTTGGCACTATGTTGTTTTCTTTTCATCAGCATCCCTTTCTGGAGCAGTTTTTCTTACTTAACGTGCTGTCCAGTTTTCAGGGTCCATTATAGATAGGTGCTGTTGCCACACCGGGTGCTGTTGCCGGTGGAGTTACAGCTTCATTCGGAAAATCGGTTGTGAATGCAGTCGAGGCGATTATTGATTGGTTTTAGGTTCTAGATCCTGGACTTCAGAAATCGTCTTAGAAGTGGACGACATCGGCGCTATGTACAAGATATTATCGCTTAGAATTGGTCTTGCCAAATCGGTTAGCTCAAGCGTCCCGCAACTTATTGTATCTCCTAGTACTACAACGAGACTTTGCGGTTGACCAATTATGCTCTCTCTGGGAGAAATTTCAAATGCCCATGGCTCATTGAATGTGCTCCATTCATCTACCAAAGGGGGCATTTCAAAGTCTCGTTATAGTACTACGAAAGAAGAGCCAATTTATGGGCACCTATCCTCGGGCAATTTTCGCACTGCTTCATGATACTGGCCATTTTGCTGCGTAGAGCAGCAAAGCGTGCTGACCCAATGTGCGGCATAATTTGAGTTTTGGGTATCTTTCAACGGGAAATGGAAACAAAATTCAACGGGAAATGGAAACAAAATTTGACAGGCGGTTTGACAAGCGGGGCCGATAAACATACACTATATATGTTTAGTTTAACTGGTAGCACGGGCTTTGCGGCTCCACGGGGCCGCTCCTTACCCTATTCGCTCCCTCGGAGCAGACGCGTTGGCTTGGATACTCCCTCATCTCATGATTTTTACACCTTGAGCGTGTGGCGTTGAAGGGTTTTTACATCTTCCCGCATGTTGAATGCCCGCATAGAGAAAGAGCCAGCTTATTTGTGGTTCCCCGTTGACGCTGAACGAATGGTCAATCCATTCGTGGAAAAGAACCCCATCCATGAAACAACCCGATTCAGAACCCGAATGCTCTCCCAAAGAAGGCGAAGGAAAGGAAGTACCGGAAGCTCCCCCTACGGCTGAGACGGGCCCTCTTTTGAGCGTGGTGGGCATTGGCGCGTCAGCCGGAGGGTTGCGTGCTCTACAGTCGCTCTTTCGCGCCCTGCCTCCCGATACGGGCCTGACCTTCGTGGTGGTGGTGCATCTGTCGCCCGAACACGAAAGCGTTCTGGCCGAGCTGCTACAAGCCCACACAGAGATGCCCGTGCGCCAGGTGCGCGAGCGCATGGAGATGGAGGCCAACCACGTCTATGTGATTCCACCGGCCAAGCGTTTGGTGGTGACGGAGGGACATCTGGACTTAACCGAGTTTGACATCTCGCGGGGCCGACGATTGCAGATTGATGTCTTTTTCCGCTCGCTGGCCGAGCATTACGGCGATGGCGCGGCTATTATCCTCTCCGGCACAGGTAGCGATGGCTCGATGGGTATCCAGAGCATCAAAGAGGGCGGCGGCCTGATCCTGGTGCAGGATCCACATGAAGCCGAGTATGACGGCATGCCCACGAGCGCCATTGCCACCGGCCTGGTCGACATCGTAGCCCCCGTGGCCGATCTGGTGGCGCAACTGGTGGGGGCCAAGCGCACCCGCACCGCGCTGCAGTTGACGTTGGATCCCGCGACGCTTTCGGCGGGGGCCGAACAGACGCTGACCCAGCTTCTGACGCAGCTGCGCCTGCGCACCGGCCACGACTTCAGCGGCTACAAGCGCAGCACCATACTGCGTCGTATTGGGCGGCGCATGCAGCTGGCACAGTTGGATACGCTGACGGCTTATCTGGCTCGACTGCGGGGGGATGAGGCAGAAGCCGATGCGCTCGCCAGCGACTTACTGATCCACGTTACCAAGTTCTTCCGTGACCCCGCGGCGTGGGCGGCGTTGGCCGAGGAAGTTATCCCTCAGCTCTTTGCGGGCAAAGGGCGCAACGACAGCGTGCGCGTCTGGACCACAGGCTGCGCTACCGGTGAGGAAGCCTATGGGCTGGGCATGCTGCTGTTGGAGTACGCCGCCACGCTGGACCACCCGCCCTCAATTCAGATCTTTGCCTCGGATCTGGGCCAGCTGGCGCTAGATTTCGCGCGCCAGGGCGTTTACCCCGAGGCCATCGCTGCCGATGTCTCTGAGGAGCGACTGGAGCACTTTTTTGAGCGTGACAACAGCTATTACCGAGTGCGGAAAGAACTGCGCGAGTCTATCCTCTTTGCGCCCCATAATCTGCTCCAAGACCCTCCCTTCTCCAGATTGGATCTGATCGTTTGCCGCAATGTACTCATCTATCTACAGCGTGAGTGGCAGGAAGGCGTCTTCGATGCCTTCCACTACGCCCTGCACCCGCATGGCTACCTGTTTCTGGGCAGCGCCGAGTCGAGCGAAGGCATCACCGACCTCTTTGACCCAGTAGATAAGCAGCACCGCCTCTACCGGCGCAGCCAGCAGAGGCGCGACTCGCTCGTCCTTCCCTCCCTGCCGCCCCAGGTGGCGTTCGAGCACCAGCATGAGCAAAGCAGCGCGAGCACAACGTCACACGCGCAAACGGAACAGCAGACGCATCTGCACCTGTTAGACGAAGTGGGCCCGCCCAGCCTGTTGGTAGATGATGCGTACAACGTGCTGCACCTGTCGGAAGCGGGGGGAGATTTTTTGAAGCCAGCACGCGGCACCTTCAGTAGTAATGTCCTCCGCCTCGTGCGCGCCGAACTGCAATCTACCCTGCGCACGGCCCTTGCCCGTGCGTTCGCCGGGGAAGCGACGGTGCGCACCCCCCCCGTTACGGTGCGCGTCAATGGCGAGTCTGTACGCGTCTCGCTGCTGGTGCACCCCCATCCCAGGGAAAAGCGGGCACTGGTCCTATTTCTGCCCGAGGCGAAGCCAAGTGTAGAGGATGGCCCTGCTGCAAAAGCAACGGGGAGAGAGGTCGCAGACGAGAGCGAGACCCTTAGGCAGGAGTTGGAAGCGGAGTTGCATCTCACGCAGCAGCGCATGCAGGTCCTGCGTGAGGAGTATGAAACCATAAACGAGGAGGCGCGGGCGGCCAACGAAGAGCTACAGAGCACCAACGAAGAGTACCGCTCCACCCTGGAAGAGCTGGAGACGAGCCAGGAAGAGCTGCAATCCATGAATGAAGAGTTGCAGGTGGTCAATCAGGAGTTGAAGGTCAAGGTGGAAGAGACCAGCCAGACGAACGATGATCTGCAGAATCTCTTTGCCGCCACCGAAATCGCTACCCTCTTCCTGGATCAGGAGTTGCGCATCAAACGCTACACGCCGAGCGCCACCGAGCTCTTCAACCTCATACCGCCGGACCGGGGGCGCCCCATCGGCCACCTCCACAACAGCCTGCAGTACGCGCAGTTGGAGGCGGACGCCCGGGAGGTGTTGGCCAGACTAACGGTGCTAGAGCGGGAAGTGCAAGGGGAGAACGGGCACTGGTTCCAGGTGAACGTGCGTCCTTACCGCACGCTGGACAACCGCATCGACGGTGTCGTCCTCACTTTTGTGGATATTACGACCAACAAAGAGAACGAACTGACGCTGCGCAACGCCAAAGAATACGCAGAGTCTATCATACAGACCATTCCCGACGCCCTGCTCGTGCTGCAGAACAACTTGCGCGTGCAGACGGCCAATGACGCCTTCTATGAAATGTTTCAGGTTACTCCGGAAGCGACAGAAGACCATCTGATTTACGCGTTGGGCAACGGCCAGTGGGATATTCCCGACCTACGCACGCTGCTGGAAGAGATCTTGCCCGAAAACAACGCCATTACCGGGTACGAGGTAGACCACAGCTTCGAACGTGTCGGTCACCGCACCATGCTGCTCAATGGCCGCCGCTTGCATCACTCTCCACTCATCTTGCTGACCATCACCGACATTACGCCGCGCAAGCAGGCGGAGGAGAAGGTGCGTCAGATGAACGAATCGCTGGAAGAGCAGGTAGAAGGGCGCACGCAGCAGGTGCGCAACCTGGTCACCCAGCTGTCCATTAGCGAACAGGCCGAACGCCGCCGCATCTCTCAAATCATCCACGACG
>JBGTNV010000135.1:0-14747 GCA_041742875.1 Saccharimonadales bacterium (SeqCode)
TCATTATCCGTACCTTCACGATAACTATAGACCCCCTCGCCCGATATATAAGAATCACCAAGCGCCAAATACTCCACCAAACTAGCTTGCTGACCGCCAGCAGTCATACTATACCGCGCATATTTATAGCCTGCCACAGCATCACCATGCCTGGCGACAAACGTAATGGTGCGGTCATTCACGAAACGAACACCGCGTATATCAAACAGTTTTGGAATAGACCTTTCCAGATGCGGTCGCAAGTCTACCGTAGAACAACTAAAGTTTGGCGCCAGCTTACCGTCCGTGTAGAAACCGCCCGTACACGAGTCGATATCCACTATTTTGAAGTAAGGTGTTCCCCAACTGCCTGGAGCACCGTACGCTATCGCTGCGAATCTGCCGCTATTGTCGATGGCAGTCGCTGCACTGAACAAACCGCCGCTACTATCGCGCGGCAGGCTATCTGCAAATGGCTGCATGGTCAAGTTCAGCAGATCAACCCGCATAAAGCCGTTGTGGATAGTGTCAATGATAAAATACCTGCCGTTTTGCGGAAACGTTAGCGGAAAAGGGTTTAACTGCATAACCTTCCCGTCGGCATATTTGAAGTGCTCCTCAGCCTGCTCTACTACCCTGAACTGCGGTCCGTTGGCGGTAAACTCAAATTTGAGATGCGGATAGAGATACTTGTACAGATTAAGTGTTACGCCTGGACCGGATGAATAACCTTGCATAGAGAGAGCGGCCGGCTGATTGGGAATCGCTATAGTCACCGGATTGCCGCCGACAGGATTCACTAACGGATAGGCTTTGTTATAGCCGTTCGGCTGCACTATATTGCCATTGGTATTCATCAACCCCATAGCCGTCGGAACTAGGCAATGGGTTTCGATTGGCGTTGAGGTAACACCTCGATACACCTGTACGGCAGTATTAGTACAATCACGATTGGTGATGCCACCGTGACTAGCCATATCTGTGACTTTCGCGACTATTGGCGCCTTGCCAATCCAATCAACCGAAGTAGCTGGCTCGGATAAAACATACTTATACGAACCAAGTCCCACTATTCCAGCCGTTAGTAAAAAGCCGCCGATAAGTGAATAGACCCTTATGTTTTTGCGAACCACCGCCATCTCCTAAACTTGATGGCATCTTAACACGCGTATTGACTTATTGGCAAATTGTTATTCTGCTAATGGATAGACCGCTCTTGAAACCCCGTCTGCGCATCTAAATTGATATACCGCAACGAAAGGCGTCATAGCAGTTTCTTTGGAGTTGGCATCCGAGCTTTTAAAATCAAAAAACACTTCGCAGGTAGCACCCACAGACTCAGTCAGTCTTATCTCAATATCTTGGTTTCTGCTACTAGTTCTATCTATACTTTCAGCAGTTTGCGAACCTAGAGCTATCGAGAAGATTTTAGCGCCAGTTACCGCTTTTTGCAGTAATTGCGTTGTCTCATATGCGTGGGCTATATTTGTAACTCCATAGGTAATCTGATACCAATTATTGCACCATAAGTCTCCTTCGTTGTATTTAAAAGCAACGCGCGAGCAGTTCTTATGCTCCTCAACTTTATCCGGCGTCCCGACAGCAGCCACAATAGCCTCATAGGCAGTAGCCATCTCGGCTTCAACTTTGGCGAATCTGGCTTTGTCGGCGGCGTAGGCTTGTTCTTCTCGTTCGTTTACGGCTTGGGCGCGATAGCTGAGGAAGACGAGAGTTACGGTGGCGAATACAGCCAGCAGGATGATGAGGATGCCGATTTTCCGGGGAAACTTTTTGGGTAAAGGGACGGGGTTTAGCTTGTTCATTGCCGGTTTCCTTGGAACGGGCTCTTTCGTGAAGGGTTTTTTTTGTTTTGCCGCATATGCTAATAATACCAGACGGGGGTAACTCGACGAATCTCGGCAAACCCCTCTATAATGCAATGCGATGGCCCAATCATTCATACGGTTCCTCAAGCGGTTCGCGGTGCTCGTGCCGGGCATAGGCATAGCCTACGTATCTGTCTACAACATATATCCGCTGATCGAGACAAAGACGCCGTCACTGGTGGCGTTTCTTTGCACCTACATTCTGGCCGCCTATGTACTGATTCCGGCCTGTATCCGGGCCGTGCGGTTGTTTAGGCCGCCGCGGCATTTGCCGGTGTACAGCGTTACGCCTGACGGTTTCGCATCCGACCCCATCAATATCGGTGTCATCGGCACGCGCCGGCAGTTCATCCGGGCTATGGAAGACGCCGGCTGGCATCTGGCTGACCCGCACACGCCGCGCAACCTGCTGCGCGAAATAGTGAGCACTATCCTGCGTCAGCCTTATCCGAGCTCGCCGATGAGTTCGCTCTACTTGTTTGGCCGGCATCAGGACCTGGGGTTTGAAATCCAAATCGCCGACGCCTTCAAGCATCGCCACCACGTCCGCTTCTGGGCAACAACATTCGACCGGACGCCCGATAGAGACGGCAATCGGCAGCTCGACGCCGACAGCATCCACTGGTTTCCCCGCCGTGAGCTGCGCCAGCACGAAGACGAGGAATTGCTCTGGCTCGGGGCCGCCAGCAAAGACACCGGCCTGGCGCTTATCCGCCACAATGCCCAGCTAACCCATATGATCCACCCCGACACCGACGCTGAGCGCGACCTGATAGTCGAACAGCTGGAAATCGACGGCGCACGGCTAGAGTCCACTATCCAGATTATGGAACCCTATACATTAACGAACCGGGTATGGCGGGGCTACCTGCAAACCGATGGGGAATTAAAAGTAGTCCGGTTGCCAGCGACCCTGTGACGCACAGCGGAGCAGGAATAAACCAATCCTTAGAGTCTCGTATCCAAGTCAATCCTTTTTTTGAACCTTGCCCGTAGAAGCCGGGCCGTAGTCCCGTCCGCCCAGCCTGTCCAATATCTTGATCAGGCCCGATCTACAACACTACAATGCTACAATGGGCTACAATCCTACAATCCGCCGTAGCCGCCGCCATACCCCCGGTAGCTCGTATTTGGACGGTGGTAATCGGTAACCTTGGTGATCTTATCGCCGGCAACCGGCATGATGAACAGCTCACTGCCTTTTTTCGACACCAGCAGATAGTCGTCGCTATACCAGCCGTATACCTGATGTTCGGCCAGCTCCGCCACCCGCTTCTGATCTTCGGCTCGCTCGTTGCCGGTGAAGAACGACTCTTTGCCGTCGCGCTGCTCACTCCAGAAAACCTTTTTGCCGGACGGCGACTCCAGGTAGGTCGGGTAGGACTTTTGGAAAAAGTCATTCTCATCGATAGCGGCCGGCTTAACTACACCGGCCTCTAACTCAAAGAATACGGTTTTGTTGATTTCGCCGCTGTAAAGTGAGAAATATATCTCACCTGGTTTGTATATTTTAGCCTGATAGCCGTAGAACTTGTCGGCCGGGAAAGCCTTGAGGTCTTTTTTATCCTGGCCATTAACTGATACAGAGCGGATAGCGTCAAACTTGCCGGCAACATAGTTGGGATCATAACCATAATTAAAGACACCCCAATCGACCGTGTAGATAACTTTGCCGTCCAGTAGATAATAGTTACCGATTGCCTGAACTTTGTGGACAAACTGGTCGGTTTCAGCTTCCGACTGATCCAGCGTGCTAAGTTTGGCGTTGACGGCGTTGAAACTCTTCAGGGCGCGTTTTTTGGGCTCCCATTCCTTGAGGGCATTGCGGGTAACGCCGTAAACAAACGTGTCATCGCTCCAGCCGACCAGTTCGAAACCGACGTCGCCCTCATCCATGACAGTCATCTTGTCTTTGTCCGTATCTATCAAGTAGAGTTTAGCTTTATCGGAGTCGCGGCGGCTGAGCAGCGCCAGGTATTTCCAGTCGCGGCTGGCCAGCAGGACGGTACCGTGGTCGTCTTCGCGGCCGGTGCCGGCAACGACAGTCTGACGGTCGGCACCATCCAGGCTGGTCTTGACGACATCGATCTTACCGGACAGTTTGGACAGGAAATAGACCTTTCCGGACGGCGTGATCTGGAAAGTATTTTGCGGCACCACTGTCTCAGTTACCGCCAGTTTGGCCTTGGCGGTGTTGAAACCGGCCGCTCTCACGTCAATTTCCAGGGTCGGCTTGCCTGCAGGCAGTACTAGTGTGGCTTTGCCGTCTTTGCCAGTCTTTATCTCGGTACCGACGGCTTTCAGCAGGGCATTTTCGACCGGCTTACCGGTGAGCCGGTTAATGACCGACAACGGCACCTGGCGGCCAGTGGCGAAAATGCTCACCTGTACCGGTTGCTGCAGTTTGCCGACCGGTACGAACACGGTGTCTGATGAGTCGCGGTAATACTTCTTGCTGACGCTAATCGGACGGTCGCCGACCGGCACCTTTACGCTGGCCCGGCCTTCGTTATCCGTCAGGACCCGTTGGCCGTCTACATCCACTTGCGCACTGCTGACCGGCTTCTTCGTACCATCGTCTATAACTACTATGGGCACGTCTCTTTTTACGTACATCGCCAGTACGGGATACCGTGTCGCCGGCACCGCGAGCACGGCCGCAACCACTACTAACAATGTCAGGGGAAGCGTCCACTTTTTGTGTGCCCAGTAGCCGCGGGCTACGCGCACGAACAGGTTATCGCGTGCTGCTTCATCGGTGCCGTCGGTATCCCTAGTGCCGTCGTCACCTTCTGCCGGTTCATCCTCTACGTTTTTGTCATTACGCCGTTTGCCAGGGAGCTCAGCCGCATCATCAGCCTCACCTTTGACGTTTGGCGCATCTTCTGCTTCATTGGCTTTGAGATGCTCTTGCTCCCGCGACGCACTATTGCCGGTTTTGGCCCTGATCTTTGAGTCACCTTTAATACTAACTTCATGGCCAACTTCGGGCGCACCACTCGGCTGGTTGCTGTCCCCACTATCGGCGGGGCCAGCGAAAGTATCGTTTTTATTCGGCATGTAGTTTCCTGCTTATGCATTAGTATAGCAGAAAACGTTCATCCGTCTCTAGCAAAACCCGACACCTGAATCGCCGCTCATTTACTGCTGCCTAGTGTGGGTCTGTAGCCAACGGGCGATCTCCTCGACGGTCAAATGGTCGGTCGCAACCCGGACTGCGAAATCTTCAAGCTCGCCCGGCTTCGCCGTCAAACTGCTATTGTTCCGCATTAAAAAAATACCACAAACCGTCACTGCCGAACGTTTATTGCCATCGGCAAACGGGTGATCACCTATGATATTGCGCAGGTATACTGCGGCTTTTTCATGCACTACTTCATATTGCTCTTGGTCGAAAACTATCTGCTGCGGTGCGGCAACCACTGACTTCAGCCTATTTTCATCACGGACGCCATGCGAACCGCCATAGTCTTCGATAATTTGGAAATGCAGCCGCAGAATTTCCTCAAGCGTCAAATAGAGGGTCATTTGTCGGCAAGGTTTTTAAGCGTCTGGCCGTATTGCCGCACAAAAGCTCTGTAATCTTCCATCAGTCTGGCGTGTGTTTGTTCCTCTTTTTTCGTCACCAGTTCAGCAGTGATCATGAGTTCGTCACCGCGTTTCGCGCCAAGCTTCGCAAGCTCTTTCTTCGGTATTGTCACACCGTCACTCGAGCCGATCTTGATAAGTTTTTGGATGCTTTGAATCATACGGATAATTATAACAATCTTATAATACCCTGTCTAATGTCGGCGGAGCATCCCGTCTATTACTGGCTTTACCAGCTTAAATATAAGCTCGTGGCCAGCATCGTTAGGGTGGAGACCATCAATCAGCAAGTTAGTCGTAGCCTGCAGTGCCAAGAATTTATCGAAAACCGGGACAAACAGCACACCCGTATCGGCAGCCACATTTGCTATGGCTGTTTCAAACGATTTCAGCCGCTCGTTCGTAAAGCTCAAGTCCACCCACGAAACCGGCATCGTCCGGCTTTCGTCGCAAGCTGGCAAGCCAACGAATAGCACCCGCTGCGGCGGCGCATACCCGCCTGCCATCTCCGCGAGTTTCCTCAGCCGCCCGGCAAAATCCAATTCATTTGTTTTAGACGACCTATCGGGCAGTATCCACGTGTCATTCGAGCCGATCGTAAAGACGATAATAAACGCCTCGCCCGGCCAACGCCGGGCATCAACTTCATTCCTAAACCGAGCCACTACCTCCGTACTGCTATCCCCATCGATTGACAAATTAAATACCGTCGGCTGGCCGAAATCTAAATCGCGAATCGTCTGTTGTCTGAAGGAGTTGCTCAACCGGTGTACCCAACCGCCTTGAGCGTCCCAACATCCCTGCCCTACACTATCGCCAAATACCAGAATTCTCATAGTTTGTTGCAGTAATTGTAGCATAGCGTATTTGCTCCTGTCTAAACTATCAAGCAGGCCGGATTAGCGGATTTCGAACGGTCCGATGTCCATGGCGGCGCCTTTGACGCGCGGGCCGCCGTCGATGTCTTTGGTGTGGCCGGTCTTCAAAGAAGGCGCACCCTTGTCGATGATATCGTATTTCTGGACGAGCTGACGGAAGCGGGTAAAGTCAGAATCAACCCTGGCAGGGTAGGCCTCGCGGCTGGCACGGTGGGCATTTTCATCGTCTTTCACGAACGTTTCCAAAACTTTGATGTTATTGGTGTCGTCGGCAAGGCCGCCCGCGCCCGGGCAAGCATAGTATTGCGCGGAGCTCACGCCCTTTATGAGGATATTGTTACGGAATTTTACACCGGTCGTTGCCGATGATCGGTTTTCCATACACACTACCTGATACTTCACGCCGCCCATTATCAAGTTGTTTTCGAATGTAATATTATTCATGCTGCCTATGTTAATAGTCTGCGAGTCGAATGTTTCGCATACATTTCCGCGGTACGTGATGTTAGTGATCTTGTAGCCGCTGCTTAAGTTCTGTGAGATGAAGCACTGCCGGGTTACGCGCAAACAGTAGTTATTTTCTATCAAGAGACCGTTAGAGCTGCCGCCGCTGTCGTAGTTCTGGATACAATCGACATGGGGGGCGCCGCCCGAGGACTTGTGTTCGTTAATGTCATGAAAGTAGTTGAACCGGACAATGTTATTCGTACCCCAGATGCGTAAAGCATCGACATCGTCACTGCCGGTTTTCCAAAGATCATAGATATTATTCTTTTCGACGATCATATTGCTGCCGCCCTGAAGCCGCATGCCGTAGTTGGTGATGTTCGTGACAGTATTGTTGGCGACCAGCGTACCGTTGCCGCAGTTCGAGCAGAAGATACCGATGGTTATGCCGCGACCGGTAATGACGTTGTTGAGGATCTTATTGTTATCGCCGCTGTAAGCGATACCCTGGGACACGGGACCCACGATACTAAAGCCGTCGAGCGTGCCGCCGCCGCTTACGGAGGCAGACTTAATCTTAACGTTGCCATTGGCCCGTACCGTCACCGCTTTATTGACCGTCAACCCGCTGCCGGCAGCATCGCCCGCACTGACGCAGATCACCGCGCCTGATGACGCGCCGCTGATTGCCGACGACATATTCTGCGGCGTTGTTTTAACCGTGCAATCATCGGTACGCGGGTTGCCGCTGCCGGAAGACCCGTAGGTAATCGCCTGGCCGCTCGGGGCGGTGCCAAAGACAATATAGCTGTTGCCGGAGGCGCCCGCGCCGGAGGCTTGCTGGGCATTGCCGGTAATACTGCCGGACTCGGCTTCGGCGGTCGCCACATATGTCGCGGCAGAGCTTCTGAGGGTCAGGTACAAGCCGGTGCCCGCGAAAAGCACGACAACTCCGCTCATAAGCCAGAAAACCGGCTTGTTTTTTACAAAATTTTTTGTATACTTAGCGATTTTTTTCATGCGATTACGGACGATCTCATTTAATCCCATGCCAGGCTTCTGCCGGCATTTTAAGATTTAACCATGTTTTAACCATATACGGATTATAGTAGTTCATCCGTAGGATAAATACAAGCCGGCGGAGCGCTTACGCCCGGACATGCGGCATTGCGGACATAGCAGGCACAGCGGACAGCGAGCTGAACGTTACGGCGCCAAACGGTTGATGTCACGGGGGAAAAGGGTAGCTTCTTTAACACTGTTCAGGCCAAGGATCTTTTCGACGGTCCGCTCCAGACCCCAACCCCAGCCGCCGTGCGGCGGCATACCATGACGGTAAGCGCTAAGCAACGGCGCGAAACCGGGACTTTCCGGATCGCCGCCCAGCGCCGTTAACTGCGCTATCAGACGTTCATAGCGGTGCTCACGCATGCTGAGGGTGGCGATTTCAATACCCCGGAACAGCAGGTCGGCCCGGTCGGCCAGTTCCGGGTTTTCCTCGTTAGCACGATGGTAGAATTTGAACGTCTTGCTCTTGGACGGCCAGCCCACGACCAGCACCGCTTCACTGCCGAGGTTTTTCTTTGCCCATTCGCAGATCCAACGCTCTTCGGCCGGTGCCAGGTCATCTTCTTCCGTATGGTCTTCTTTGGTAGCGGTCAGGAACTTTTCGTGTATCTCGGTGATGGTCAAACGCGGAACCTTATCCGCCGTTTCCGGCAATACGAACGGCTGGACGTTCCATAATTTCAACTCCTTTGCGCACTCGCGTTCCGCAGTCCGGACAACATGCAGCAAACAACCGGCCGCATAGTCCTGCAGGTCTTCAAATTCGATGAAGCCGATTTCGGCGTCAATCGTGATGTATTCGGTCATGTGACGCGTGGTGGCGCTCGGTTCGGCCCGGTACGTCGGGTTCGCCTCGAACACACGCTCGAACACGCCGACCATCATTTGCTTATAAAATTGAGCCGACTGAGCCAACGTAGCAGTTTTCCCGAAGTAATCGAGCTTGAAAACTTCAGCGCCGCCTTCGGTGGCTTCTGCCAGTAACTTCGGGCTGTTCATCTCGGTGAAATCGTTTCCCGCGAAGTAGGCTCGGAACGCCTGCAGTACCTTGGCCTGGACTCTGAAGATTGCCGTTTCCTGTAGGTTACGCAGTGTCAACGGCCGATGGTCCAGCAGCGTATCGAGGTTATCCGGTTTGTGGCTGATCGGTTTGTCGATCTCGACCGGCATCTCCGCGATAACCGGAACGAGAACTTCCAACACTACATCGTGCAGCTCGACGCCGCCGGGCGCGCGCGGTTCTTCTTTGGCTGTACCGGTCACGCGCAACACCGTCCCGATCTGCAGACCGCGCAGTTTTTCCACCTCGTCTTTGTCTTTTATCACCATCTGTAATAATCCGCGCCGGTCACGGATATTTATAAACGTCAGGCCGCCCAGCAGACGCTTTTTGTGCAGCCAGCCTTCTACGGTAATAGTCTTGCCGATATGGTTTACGGCTTCGTCGGAAAGAATTCTCATGCGTATTATCCAATCTTATCTTGTAGGTGAGTGGCCGGGCTGGGCCGATAACGGAAAAGTTGCCGACTTATCCGCCGACCTATAAATTGCTATTCAAGTTAACTTTGGAGTTATGCGCGAAGTATAACATCGGTTGATATTATAGCACCCCCGCCGTTATTCGATACCGGGCTTGCACGCTTTGAATATTTCTCTAGAATAAAAAGAGATTTATGCCCGCACAACATCCGAAAGATACAATTGTGACTGCCTGTGTGCCCGCGCCTGTAAAAGCCCAGTGCTTCAATCCGAAGGTACAGCTTCCTTATGGCCTTACAACTGAATCCGTCCAAGTGGCAATGGAAGGGTTCACTAATTTCCTTGGCTTCATAAATCACGGATTGCATCGAGAAGGTTTGGAGCGGCTTGAATCAATGCTCATGCCGGCAAACTTTTCGAGCATCGTAGGAGAATTTATGACTTCAACAATTCCAAAACATTGTGCCGCTCTCGTAAAGAATCAGTACCATAACGGTCACCCGGATATTCTTCCTAAAGGAGCTTACCTTAATGACGCAGCACAGCATGTCGAGCAGGGAATAGAAGTAAAAGGTTCCCGTTATTTGCGAAGTTGGCAGGGCCACAATCCTGAAAAGACTTGGCTTCTGGTCTTCGTATTCGATAGCAACCGTCCGGTCGATGAGAGCAAGGGCTTACCGCCAATCCCCTTTCGCTTTGTAAAAGTTGTCGGCGCCCAACTTCAAATAGAAGACTGGACGTTTTCCGGCCGCTCAGAAACAAGTCGCCGTACAATTACCGCAAGCATAAACGACAAAGGTTATGCAAAAATGGAAGCAAACTGGCTGTACCGTGATCAAGCAGCTGAAGCCAAAACGGATGCCAAAGCGATTGATGAAGCAGAGCCTGTCTCCGAGAGCAACATATTAACTGAAGATATTTAGCTGCGAACGCTTAGCGGCATTATCGCGAACCGGCACTCTTGCCAGCTTGGGAATAGCGTCTTTAGCCATGGAATAATACTCCGGGTAGCGCTCCAGACCAACCGATTCCAAACCCATCGCCTCTGCTGCGGCCAACGTTGAGCCGCTACCGCAAAACGGATCGAGGATATAGCCTTCTCCCAAGGGTAGCGAGGCCCGAACAATTTTCCTTAACATAGACTGGGGCTTCAAACTAGGATGACTGGCTATTTTCCGCTCAGACTGAGGGGTTCTCTCGGAAAGAATGACGTCATTGAACGGTTGGTCGTCGCTAATTCTTCTCAGGCCTCCCGTTCCCCAGATATTTAAACACTCACTTACTTTCATTCCTTTCGGAAGGGGCTTACGAAAAACCCCCCAAGGCTCGTAGCAGCCTCTCGGCAAGGAGCAAACGAACGGAAACTCCTTCTCTGCACCCTTGGGTTTGTCACCGCCCCTCATCGTTCTTACCAAACGGATCAGCTCACCTCGAAATTCTAATCCGCCCGCAGCTAATGAGGAAAATACGAGTTGCGACAGAAAACTATTTGAAGCCACGAATACGTGGGCACCCGGTCGCAAGACTCTAACACACAAAGCTGCCCAGACCTGGAAATACCGTTCCAACCTATCTCTTTCCTTGGGCGTAAGTGCCGTAAAACGCGGGAGCGCCGAACGTTGGCTGCCATCAAACGAAGGCGGAATCCTCCACATACCGCCACTTCCTGCCTCTTTTTTCGCTAACTCCTCCAGCTCGTACTCTTTAACACCGTATGGAGGATCGGTAACGATTGCATGGATTGAATTTGCCGGAGCGCCCTCTAGCCACTCAAAAGCATCTGCTAGAATAAGTGTTGAGCGACTCGTGGAACTGTGGATTCTTCTATTCGCAAGATCACTCCTGCGGGAGATCAAGCCAGACTTGATGGGATCACTTTCTCCCGAAAGCCTGGGCCGCCCCCCAAGCTTCCCATTTAGCCGAGCAGCCCTTGCTTTCGCTTCACTGCTCGTACTCCCCATGATATGAGCCGCATCTTCTACAGCCATTGCAACGTGTCGCTCAGTAAGGTCAGTCGTATTCATATATAATATGATAACCCAACGATGGGTATTCAGCAAGAGCCTGCGACTCGAAGACCACGCGGGCGTTGCCGTTAGATGCTGCTCGCAGGGTGGTTCTGGGTGCAGCGCATTTGGTTACGTAGCATATATGGCTAACAGGGTACGGGCGAGCCTGCCTTGTTATTGATTCCCGTCGCCAGCCATCGAAGCACGTGGGATACCGCGCCATGCGACCCATCATGCCGGGTCAACTGATGACCCGTTGGCAAAGAATAGGCATCTACGGCTGGCTGGTTATGATAGCCGGTAAGGGAGTCTGTCGGGCTACTGGATCATCAAATACACTTGTATACTAAGCTGGCAAATGTATCAATATTCTTATATACTTGTTAGCTATGGAAAATAGGTGGTCAGATTTATCAGCTGTCGCCGCTGCAATGAGATATCCGGAGTCAGCGCACTTGCACGCCAGGCAGGCTTTACTTGATGCGGGGATTGTGCCCAACGGGACAGCAACTCAGCAGTTACAGTTTAATAACGCTCTGCTAGGAATGAGCGGTTTGGGAGTGGATTGGCCGCACAATCCAAGGATTCGAACTCAACCCTATGAAGCAACTGATGATGAGCTTTGGGATATTGACACGGCGATAGTTACGAGTGATTTTAGACAAGGAGCGCGTAGAGCGATAGGCTACGGGACAAGTGGAAGATTTATACCGCCTGAAGCTACATACACAAACATTGCGGGGAGAAAAGCTATTCTCGTCGGTTACGGAGGGGCAGGAATTGCTACTGCATATGCGTTGGGAAGGTATGGAGTCAAGGACATTACTGTTATTGAAAAAAATGGAGCAGAGGGAATCGGAGGCATATGGCATCCCGGTAATACTGGCATAGCAGGAGGACTACGGAACAATCCATCACCTATAGTGGTTGAAGACGGGGCTAATAAAATCACACTACGTCCTGCTGAGCATTTACCTCTCGCTATTTCTAATGAATATAATTCAGCTGAAGCAATTACGAGATTTCTTAATGAAATTTACCTTGCGACTAATCCTCGACCTAAAATAATTCAAGGAACAGTAGGACGGATTGTACCGAAAAGTTATGATCACAGCGTTTTTTATGTAGATGCAGATGGGAGAGAAAGATTAGTAAAGGCGCCGGTAGTCGTATATGCAGGAGGAGTAGCAGACCCTCTGCCGCTCAACGGCAAAATGCAGACTTCCACTCCGGACTCCGAGGGTGGACTGCGATGGCAACCGCAAATACGCCCTGAGATAGCCCCGGGAAATTGGGTCATTAATGGGGCAGCAGGTAATACCTGCATAGCAACAATCAGACAACTGCAAGCATACAGAGCCGCGGGATTAGATGTGAATTATCGTCTTCTTACGCACCATTCCGAAAAAGCTATGCGGAATCCGTATGACGCTATAGATGGACCCGTGCCTCTGGCTCGTACCCTCGGCAACTTAGGAGGGATCGAATTAGATCTCCAAAGGTCATATGAAGCGTATTTTCATGCTCTTGATGCGGGGGAAATAGTTACGGACGTCTATCGTTGGGACCTGGACCGATTGAACAGCGAAGTTATCGTCCATAGCAAAACTCAAGGAATACTGAGGTTGCCTTGTGATCCGAATCATCTTTGTAATTTCCTGGGATCCGGACACAGGCGAGAAACACTAGAAGCTATGGGAATGACCGTTGACGCAGGAAGAGTACGATATGTATGGACAGGAGAGGTTCAAAATGACTCTGGTAGAGCAGGACGCAATGGCTTGCATCTCGGCCTTCTTGCAAACGGACCGGTTTTAAGATCTGATGCTAATCTAAATGCACCGGTATTAGGCGGTATACTGCGCCGCGCGGAGCTTATCGCATTTGCTGCCGCCCAGAGGATGCGTGAGGTTGTTGATTTGGAAAATGGAGTATTAAGAATAGAGCCGGAAAATACGCGAACGTCGATACCGGTTCATGGAATACTCAAGCGGGCTGGGGTGGGTCTTGAAACACCGCAGAAAGGAGGACAAGACTGCCACCCGCAAGAACGTACCCAAACGAACGGAGGCGGTTTAACAGCAGAGGATATCGAAAAATTAAATGCAACCCGTGCAGTTCTCCCCCCTCATGGTGAGCCCCAAGAAGACACTACGGAAAAGACTCCTCGTAAAGAACGCCTGGGAGGCTTATTTCGTCATTTACTAAGCAGAGAACCTGATTCTCCTCAAACAACTGTACCGGATTCGCAAGTTTCCAAGCGGGATAACACTGAACGTTAGCCGTCGACACTGGTATTGTCAGTGTACCCATTGCATATCTCCTCCCAACAGTGAAAGCTATCCTGGCGAGTGCCAGGTATCAGTTCTTGGGAGGAAGTGTACCTGTAGGTACACTGACGAGTAAAACCGGTAGCTGGTGCCGCCGGCTGCGGCCGCATTCATCTTAGGCTTTACTATTTTTTGATAGCGGCATTAGCCTTGGGGTCATAGTGCTTTTTATAGGCGCCGCTTTTATAGACGCTCCACGGTTGCCAGTTTTTGCCGGCTTCGGACAGTTCGAATGCTACACGGGCATTGACGGCCGGGTCAAACAAATCATCGTTCGATTTGAGCTTGTACTGTTTGCGGCGCTCCGGGCCCATGTCGCCGAGCATGTTTATCTGGAACAGGCCGTAAGAGTCGTCACCCGTCGAAGCGTCGTCATTATGTGCGGTAACTTTGCCGCCGGACTCGCCCATGGCGACCGCGTAGGCTATTTCCAGGGCATTGTCCCGGAAACCGGCTTGGTATATGATATGCTTCAACGTACCTGCCGGATACGGATTATGCCCGTCTGTCTCTGCTTTCACGACTTCCTGGCCTTTCTTGTGTTTAGTTTGGTGCTCTGTCTTTGCCTGGTGGGCGGCTACGGCGCGCACATCGTCATACTGGTCGAACTCATCGACGATTTTGCAGCCCAGTATCTGCTCCAGGATGTCTTCTATGGTGATGATACCGACAAATTCTTCGAAGCTGTTGACTACTATAAACATGTGGTGTTGGGTTTTCAGGAAAGCATCGAGCACCTGCTCAAGCGGATGGTCCTCGTGTACATAGTAGACATTCGCCTGCATGACGTCGCTGACTTTTCCGGTATGTTTCAGGCTAACCAGATCACGCAGGAAAAGCGTGCCGACGATAGTACCCGGCTTACCGCCTTGCCGTCCGTCATAAACCGGAAAGCGCGAAAAACCGCTGTCGTGCAGCTCGCGGATCACCACCGGACCGACCGGTTCACCGGCCGAAACCTGGCGCACCGCCCGCGCCGGCACCATTATGTCGCGCACCAGCTTGTCGCCAAACATCAGCGTATGCGACAGCAGGTCGAGCGTATCGGGCGATATCCGGCTGTCGGGCTGGCCTTTTTGGGCT
>JBGTNV010000136.1:0-8920 GCA_041742875.1 Saccharimonadales bacterium (SeqCode)
CTGCGCAGTAAGGGCGGCGGATACCAGAACTTTGGTTTGTTACTGGAATGGATTACCAACTATGACGCTGAACTTCCCCGGAAACGTGTGGAATTCTTGGGTAGGCTAGCCGTCATTCAAAGTTTGCAAAGCAACTTTGAAAATACTCAGGGTTAAGCGGCCGGGAAACGAGGCTAAAACTTATGCACCGTGGCTGCTATAGCCTCCAAAAGAACCGTGTCACTAGAGGATTGTCTCCTGCCTTGGGCGAAATCCTCTGCAATTTTCTGGATAAGGGAGCGGCTTCTCCCGGGTATTTCTTGGGCATTGAGCAAAAGCTCGTGGACACGGCGCAACTCATCATCCGAAACTGCCATGCCCGCACACGCTTTCGCAAGGTAGACGCTCATATTTTCCTCAGTTATTTCTGTTTGGATAGCCAGGTTGCCTACGATTGACAGCCCCGTGGCATCTGACAATTCCTGCACTTTATCCGGATTGGAACTCAGGAGGGTGTAGTTGTATCCTCCGAGACCTAGCCTGCCGAGGATAGTCCCTACGATACCAACCCCCCTTAGGTCTATGGGGTCATGTACGCCGAGTATCGCTACCGCTTCAAAGAAATCTTTTTGCCCCACGTATTCACCGCCAGGTGTGGTGCCACTCACCTGAAGCTCAAGTTCCCGAGCTTTGTACAGCAGGCCCCTCCCCAATCCCTCCTGAGGAAGCTGTATATAAACGCCCTGCCCATGCTCACCAATAGCCCTCAGGGCTGCAATCCGTTGTGGCTCGCAGTCACAATGCGTGTCCCCGAATATGCCGAATTCGCATGCCGATGCAGGCCGCAACAATACTGGTCTATCTTCATCGAAAAGCTCACCGCTACCAAGCTCATCTAGAGAAGTAATTTCCTGATTATCCGCAGGGGTTTTAATATAAATACCGATGGTACCGTTCGTAAGCCCGTTGTCAACGATCTCTCGGCCATTCGCAGCATACGCCACGGCTATACAGTCGCCCATATAAGTATTACGCCGCATCCTATACATCGCAATGGCGGAGGCGGCAATTTGTCCTTCCGTAAATTCCCCCTGAACGCTTTCGCCAACAGTGGTTCCAGCGGTCAATTCTAAGTTTACATGTTGAGACATTTGGATTATTAAATACGTCTTTCCGTATGCGGTCAATAGAAAGAGCTCTGCTGTATAGTAGATTTATGCTTCAGCATCATATTGCTGGATGTTTGCAGCGATGTAAGACACATCTATGAGCTATTGACAAAATATTATATTATACTATAATGCTAGTAATATTTCGAGCAGTGGCGTCTTCGCGCTGCGCCCAGTACTAAAGAACCAAATAACTAAAGAGAAGCAAAAGCATTCTATACACTACACCATGAATAGCCTACTAGAAACCCTGCAATACGAGCCGCGTACCCTAACTTTCGGTACGTCCGGATTACGCTCCCCGGTCAGTGACATGACCGACCTGGAGTGCTATATTAACAGCTTTGGGTTCCTGGAGTTTCTGCGGCAGTCAGGCTTCATTACGGCCGACAGTAGCAGTGCCGTTTATCTGGCGGGCGACTTACGTGACAGCACGCCGCGCATTACGCGGGCCGTCCGGCAAGCCATCATAGACTTTGGCTGCCAACCGGTCTATTGCGGGCTGCTTCCGACTTCCGCTTTGGCGTACTATGCCTTGATGCACAACTGCCCGGGTATCATGGTCACCGGCAGCCACATTCCGGCCGACCGCAACGGCATCAAATTCTACAAGCCGGACGGGGAAGTACTGAAAGAAGACGAAGCCGGCATCATGGCCGCCATACAAACCACACGGAACCATGTCTATGCCCAGGATGGTGCTACGGCAACTTTTGATGGTCAAGGCATGCTGGTTTCGCCATCGCCTGTGTCGGCGACTGATGACAACGCCCGGACAACTTATGTACAACGTTTCACATCCCTGTTCGACGAATCCACACTTGCAGGTAAAAAAATCGTATTCTACCAGCACTCCTCGGTCGGTCGCGATCTACTGCCCGAAATATTGGGCATGCTAGGTGCTTCCGTAATACCAGTCGGCCGGTCCGATGTATTCGTGCCGATTGATACCGAAAACGTCACTCCCGACGACCAGGCGTACTTCCGCGAACTCGCCCGTCAACATCCTGACGCGTATGCGGTCATTTCGGCCGACGGCGACAGTGACCGGCCGTTCGTCATCGATGAGACCGGCACATTCCACCGCGGCGACATGCTCGGCGTAGTTGTAGCTACTTACTTACGAGCCGATGCCGCCGCCTACACCGCCAGTACCAATGATGCCGCCGATACCGAGCTTGCCAAGCACGGTATAGCATTCCAGCGGACAAAAATCGGCTCGCCCTATGTAGTAGCAGCAATGAACCAAGCCGTAGCCGCCGGCCGCCAACGCGTCGTCAGCTGGGAAGTCAACGGCGGCTTCCTGACAGCCAGCGACATACCCGTCGGCAAGGGCACTCTCAAGCCATTGCCTACCCGCGATGCGCTATTGCCTATCATCTGCGCCCTGCACGCCGCTGCCCGGCAGGAGCTGAAAGTCTCCGAACTCTTCGCCCGCCTGCCGCAACGCTTTACCCAAGCCGGATTGATTGACGATTTCCCGGTCAGTATCTCGCAGCAGATCAAAGAAAAGTTCTCACAGAATACACCCGAAACGAATGCCGAGCTAGAAACGTACTTCACCCGCGACAAAGGTTTCGGCGCCATCACCGATATCAACACCACCGACGGTGTCCGGATATTTTTCGACAACGGCGACATCGCCCACCTGCGTATTTCCAGCAATGCCCCGCAGATGCGCATATACAGCACGGCAAACTCCCAAACCAGGGCCGATGAAATCGCAGCCCTCACCCTAGCCGAACCGGACGGCATCTTCCGCCGAATGGAACGCGCCTTCACCAACGCCACCCCAACCAGTTAGAGTGTAGAGAGTAGGGCTTACGCACATGAGTGCAGTTTGGGATGGAATGGGAGCAGCGGACGGAGCGGTACTAGAAGTACCGCGGAGGAGCAGCGCATCATTACGCCCAAAATGTGCCATGTGCGTAAGCCCACGTCAGGTATAATTAGGTACTACATGAAGGTGATAGTCCAGATCCCATGCCTGAACGAGGCCGAAACGTTACCGCTGGTAATGGCTACGATGCCGAAGAAAATCCCCGGCGTCGACATTTTAGAGTATCTGGTAATTGATGACGGCTCCACCGACGATACGGTCGCGGTCGCCAAAAAGCTGGGCGTCCACCACATCCTGCGCCACCGCCGTAACATGGGCCTGGCCCGGTCGTTCCGCGACGGGGTGTACTATGCGCTGGAACTGGGTGCCGATATCGTCGTCAATACCGACGGCGACAACCAGTACCCTCAGGAGAAAATCCCCGAACTCATACAGCCCATCCTGGACGGCAGGGCGGAGATTGTCGTGGCTGACCGCCAGACACACCTGATACAGCACTTTTCGCCGCTCAAGAAGTTACTGCAGCGCCTTGGCAGCCGTGCAGTAAACAAAGCCGCCGGTACGCAGCTGCCCGACGCTGCCAGCGGTTTCCGGGCTTATTCCAAACAGGCGCTCTTCCAGCTCAACATCATCACTCAGTTCAGCTATTGCATGGAAACAATCATCCAGGCCGGCAACAAGCGCATCGCCATAACCAGCATTCCAATTGCTACCAACCCCAAGACGCGTGAATCACGGCTCTTCAAAAACATGTGGCAGCACGTCTTCAAGTCGATGTCAGCCATTATCAGGGCTTATATCATGTATAAACCGCGGGTGATCTTTGCCACGCTGAGTATCGCATTCCTCATCCTCGGATTGCTGCCGTTTGCCCGCTACTTGTACTTGTCGCTCATCGATGATCCCGGCAACCACTTGCAGTCATTGTTGCTGGGCGCCGTCCTCTTGATCGCTTCGTTCCTTTCGGCCGCCCTGGGTGTAATCGCCGACCTGATCCACATTAACCGCATCCTGCACGAAGAAACACTTGAACAAATCAAAGTAACACGCTTCGGGAAATAATCCAGGATGCCGGCATTTCCCATAACCCTTGGAATTGTACGGAGCACATGAAGCTCACCGTAGTCGGTCCGTCCTACCCGTACAAAAGCG
Source organism: Saccharimonadales bacterium (SeqCode) (assembly GCA_041742875.1). Taxonomy (GTDB): domain Bacteria; phylum Patescibacteriota; class Saccharimonadia; order Saccharimonadales; family UBA4665; genus JALQUD01. Next base: position 4,141 of record JBGTNV010000136.1, read on the forward strand.
GCATCAGTCACTTCACGACTATTCTGGTAGGCAAGCTTCGCAAGCACCATGAGGTCGATTTTATAAACTGGAAACGGCAGTACCCAAAATTCCTGTACCCGCTGGAACAAGAAGACAAAGGCAGCAAGCAGGTTTTGGTCGAAGATAATGTCCGCCTATTGGACTTCTACAATCCCGTCAGCTGGCTGCGGGCAGCCTGGCGGGTGCGCAAACACCGTTCCGAACGGCTGATCGTTACCTGGGTATCGGTCGCCCAAACGCCGCCGTACCTGGGGATCATACTGGCCAGCAAACTGTTCGGGCGGGCACGCGTCACCTACCTCTGCCATAATGTACTGCCTCACGACCCGCTTTTCTTCGAAGGACTCTTCTTGAAAATCATGCTCAGGCTGGCCGATGACTTTATTGTCCATTCATCAAAAGACTGCCGTGACTTAGCCCGGCTGGCTCCGGGAAAGCCGGTGAAAGTCGGCTTCCATCCGACGTACGACGACTTTAATACCGGACAACGGTATGATACCGGGAAGCTCAAGCGAGAGCTGGGGCTGCGGCGCAAAGTCGTCCTGTTCTTCGGCTTTATCCGCCCGTACAAGGGCCTGCATTACCTAATCGAAGCTATGGCGCAGGTCAAAGCAGCACTGGGCGATGATATTCGTGATGACGTTTCGCTACTGGTAGTCGGGGAATTTTGGAAAAAGAACAAGCCGGAATACGAGGCGTCGGCAGCCAGGCACGGCGTGCTGGACAGTGTCGTTTTCGTCGATCGGTACGTGCCAAATGAGGAAGTCGGCATGTACTTCGCCGTTTCCGATATACTAGCGGCGCCGTACGTATCGGCCACCCAATCCGGAGTGGTACAGATGGCCTACGCTTTTGATACGCCGGTAGTCGTCACCAATGTAGGCGGCCTGCCGGAAGCGGTAGAGGAGGGGGTTACCGGCTTCGTCTGCGAACCGGAAAATGTACCCGCCCTCGCCGCGGCAATCATCAAAGCGCTCAACCACCACGATTACGATATGGCAGCCGCTAAGACCCGCTTCTCGTGGGAGAATTATATTCACCAAACCGGCCTGCTAGAAACCGAAGGGTAAATAACGGGACTTATGCGCATGGGTGCAAGCCCTCAGTCCGGATAGGATTTTTTCGGCACCGGTTGTATGTGCTCGCCAATGACAATAGGCCGCAGGATGCGCTGGGCCGTTTCGTTAGCCCGCACGACCCGGCCGCTCTGCCACCACCACAGCTCATTGCTGCGCATAACGAAGACGCCGATACCGCCGCCTTGTGTCAAAAACACACTGACCACCCCTATAACCAGCACCGCTTGCACCGGCCGAACACTCCGCAATGCCCGCGCATAAGCCAAGGCCAAAGCCAGATACAGTATCGGCAAGACAATGACAATGTAGCGCGCCTGGATGGCGGTCGCCAGGTGCAGCCGCAGGAAGTCAGAGTAATTCTGCGCCCACAACACGAAAACGTAGAACACCGCCACGAAAATCAGCCCCTTCATCAACGGCCGCCGGAATATATAGCGCCGGAACGCCACGGTCAGCACCGCGCCGACCGAAACAATAGCCAAGCCCAGGAAGTACGGCAGCGGCAGCGGCCTGCCGACCGAAAAGTTATCGACCGGCCCGTTCAAGGTGTAGAAGAATTGCCAGGTCAGCAGCTTGAGCCACTCGTCGTATGTAAAGTGGTAGATATCGGTCTTGGCCGGTTGCAGAGTACCGTTGAGCTTGCTCTGGTAAATATTGTAGTTGCGCCGCCAAGGGCCGAAAGCCATGCAGCGCTCCACGTCCAGGACCTGATCGCACTCCGGGACCGGCGTACTGTAACGAATGGTATTGAGGCCGTACCGTTCGAAAAACAGGCCGCCCGGTATTAGGACCATGAGAACAACGGCTGCCCGCAACGGTTTCGACAGTCCGGTAAACGATTGCCGCGACAGTCTTGCGCCCTTCCGCCAACCCGGCGTACCGTACCGCCTGAAGTACACTACAAAAATCCATATGGTCAACGGCAATAAGATAGCCAGGAAGGGAAACTTCACCAGTCCGGCCAGCATGCCAAGACCCGCAAAAGCCGCTAGTCTCCTGCTATCGAACCGGCCGGCTTTGATGTCGTCAATAATCTTCGCCGTCAACAGCAATATACCGGCAACAAGCAGAAACAACAGGTTGTCGTAGTTCATCTGCCCCGCCAAAAACGGCACGGTAGGCGTCAAAACAAATATCGCTAAGACCGTATTGATAATCGCCTTCGACGATCGGGTTCGCAGCAGCAGCTTACGGTACAGCACCATACCGGCAGCAAACAGCCCGATACTGATAAAGCGAAAAGCCAGGACTTTCGAGTCATCGGATCTCAGAAAGACATCGAACAACCGGTACGGAAAGCTCATCAGCCAGTGGTAGAGGTATGACGGGTCGCGCGAAACAGCGCTGAAAGGCGCCGGGCCGTCCGGCTGCTGGCTCCAGAATGGCAAAATGTGGTCGGCGTAGAGTTTGATTACCCCTAGGTGGTTCTGCTCGTCATACGCCATAGGGAAACGGCCGGACAGGGCGATCCAGGCCGCCTGCACTACCAACAGGACGATAACGGCGTAAAAAAACCTATCCGAGGCTAGCAGCAGCCTGATTTTATCGTAGAGCCTGCTCTTCAAAACGATCCTTCCGGTATTGCCCTCTGGTATTGCCCACTTGTTTGTTATTCTGATAGTATCAGCTATCAAGCTTGAGGGCAGCCCCAGCCGGGTAAAATGCCCGTCCGCCGACAATGATACACTGGAGCCATGCCCGGCAACCAGCCCGATAGGCGTAAACGGCTCAAACGTCTTAAACAATTATTGGGCGCTTTCCTCGTCCTGGCGAGCTTTGCCTTTCTCGCTTACTACTGGCACGCGCATCCGGAAATTGTAACCCAGTTACAGTCGGTAAGCCTGCCGACCATTCTAATGCTGCTGAGCCTGTACCTGATCATGACGCTGTTGCTGGTACTAATTTATGACACCATCCTGCGGATATGCTCCAAGCCCATCCCGCTCGGCGAGCACACGCTGCTCACTATGTACTCATCGATTATAAACTTTTTCGGGCCGCTGCAGAGCGGGCCGGGCTTCCGAACCGTCTACCTGAAGCAGCGTCATGGCGTGCCTATAAAGTCGTATCTGAGTACTACGCTCGTGTATTATGCGTTATTTGGCGGCTTCAACCTGCTCTTTCTCGCCGTCGGCATCATACCGTTAGCCTACGCGCCTATTCTGCTGCTAATCCTGCTTGCAGTATACCTGTCACGGACACACTGGGCTGGCAGAATAGCGTTTTTATCCCGTTTTAATCACAGCCTGCGCAATTCTCTGGCAGCACGGCTGGCGGCGCTTACGCTCTTGCAGGCCATCCTGGTTGTGGTCATATATTCTGCCGAACTCAGGGCTGTCGGCAGCCCCGTATCACTTACCCAGGCAATCGTGTATTCCGGCGCCGGCAGCCTGGCGCTATTCGTATCGCTGACCCCCGCCGCCCTCGGTTTCCGCGAATCGTTCCAGTACGTTACCCAAGGCATCCACCACGTAGATAGCAACGCCATTATCGCAGCCAATATTCTGGACAGAAGCGTTTACGTTGCGTTCCTTGGCTTGCTATTCGTAATTATCCTGGCGTTCCATGCCCGGCAACGCTTGTACGTCAAAGAGACCTCTGCCGCCAAATCCTCCGATACGTAACGTTCCCCTCTATTTCTTTTTGACAATGTAAATAAGGGTTGGACTAACGTATTGCGTTGGTTTCAACAAGCTGTCCGGTACGATACGCAACACAGTGGCAGCGCCTTTCCAGACATCCAGCGTCTTAGCGCCATGCTTTTTCACCAAGTCCGGCAGAGCATTGTGTACCTGATGCTGGCGTAGGTGTTTTTTGATACCGAAGTGCGACATTGGATAGATATCCCACACTTTGCCGGGTTTGACGGTCCGCAAGTACGCGGCGCTCACCGGGCGCGGCAGCCACGATATAAACGGCAACCGGTAGTGCGGATCGCGCAGCCACAGCTTGTTCGGTGTCGCCAGGTACACGACGCCTCCCGAGCGCAGTACCCGCGTCAGCTCGCTCAAATGCACCGCCTGGTCCGGAACATGCTCGACTACATGGTTACTCACCACCACATCGAACGAATTGTCGGCAAACGGCAGTTTGGCGGTGCCGACCTGCACGAATTCGTAGCCGTCCTTCTCTTGCCGTTCATCGGTTACGTCAACAGATACGACACGGCGCGCCCGTTTACCAAACTCTCCGGCAATATGCCCCGACCCCGTCCCCATGTCCAGTAATTCTGCCTGGCCTAAATCTACATGTTCCGAAACAATGGCCGCAATCTTCCGCGCTTTCCGCCGCCGCGACTCCGGATCCAGAATCGCATGTGACTTGGCTGACTTTTTCGGCTTCCCTGACTTCTTGATGTTTCGCCTTGAATTTTGCATACGTCTGCCTGCTATTTAATCAACTCCTAATACAAACCACAACCAATGCGTCCCAATAGCTCCGGCCTGCACCGGCGAGTATTTGCTATACTAAGTTTTGAGGTTATATGTTGTAAAAAGCCTCTTTGTTGATATTTTTACAAACAACAACAGACGGATGGAACAGGATAGGGGTACAATGGGCGTATGACAAAAATGCTAGTTACCGGTGGCGCAGGGTTTATTGGGGCGAACTTTGTGCACTATACCGTCAACAATAAGCCCGAATACTCAGTAACCGTTATCGACAAGCTGACCTACGCC
>JBGTNV010000137.1:0-4438 GCA_041742875.1 Saccharimonadales bacterium (SeqCode)
TGGAATGCTGACGCCAACCAGCCCTGTTGCAGCAGTAAGGCCGCCAGCAGCTATCAGCTGCATGTCGGTATAGGTGAATGTAATCACCACGCCAAGCTTGTACCACCGGTAGTGCGGGTCTGCTATTACTGGATAGGCGAAGACCTCCTGCTGATGAAGTACGCGCTGGGTCAGGATAGCGCCATCGGTAGTGAAGTAGGTCTCCACAGACTTGCCGTTGGCGTCGTATGCCCAGGGTGACTCAACAGAGCCGATGACCTGGCCCGCGCCATTGAATATAAGCGCGGCTAACCTGCTGTTGTCCGGTCCGTCGGGGCTATTTGTGGTCGGTACGAGCTTGCCTCCCTCGGGAAGTGCGATCGGATACGAGAACTCTTCGGGTGACGACGCATTATCGATCACCTTCAGAAACTGAGCTCCATCTGCAGTTGGAACTACAGCGTCATCGTTACCATCTGATGATTGGTATGTGACCACACCGCTCTCGTCGACGATACCTCGGTTCACCGTACCGGCTCCGTCAGGTAGGCTGACGGTGAACGCGTCCTTGGCGCTGCCAATGGTGATACCTCGTGAAGCATCAATCGGTACGTCCACAATGCTATCGACCATCACACCCCCGCTAGGCGTGAAACTGAACCCCTTCGCGGGACTCGCAATACCTGGCGTGGCGTTGATGAGTCGCATTGTTGCCTCGGACTGAGAGTCCTGGTTTGTCCATACCAGGCCATTGTACCCGACGCCAGACAGCACTAAGCTGAAGACGGTGAGTACAACGACCGGTACCCTTCGATGCAGGCGCAACGGGCCTCCAGGTAGCTACTCGCGGCCACGGAACTATTCCGTGCGCTTCTTTCAACTTGACACATGCCGTCAAGTAATTTCTACATTACCAGTACATTGAAAAACGTACAAGTATAGTCTGTGGAAATCTGCGTCTGCAAAGCCGAGTACATCATTTACGAACGCCGTCTAAGAGCGTCAGTCCAAGAGAGTTCAGTTTGACGTGGAAAAATGGTTGTGTTACAATAGCGGTATTGTATTGATGAATCCGGGTTTAGAGGAGTTTCCTAAAGAATTCTCAAGAATTATTACTCGATTTCATTGGAACAATCAACGATCAACGATTGGAAAGATTGGAAATCGAAGTAATATCGGGACAATAAGTTCCCACTAAACCAAAGGATTCTATTTTTATGGGATATAATGTCTACTCTTCAAGTCGCCGTACCGGTGCACGCAGTGGCCGGCGCACAGGCGGCGGCAGCTATGGCGGCGGAGGCCGCACCAAAGTTAAAAGCCGTTTCGGCCAATATATTGACCCGGCTAAATTCGTCAAGGCCGCCACAATGGCAACCGGAGCCGAAGCCTACGTGCCAAAACACGCATTCGCCGATTTTGATGTCCACCCGACTATCAAAGCTAACATCACCGCCAAAGGTTATGTTGTACCCTCGCCCATCCAGGACCAGACGATACCACACGGCTTAAATGGCAAAGATGTAATCGGTATCGCCAACACCGGTACCGGCAAGACAGCCGCCTTTGCCGTACCGGCACTGCATCAGTTGATTGCCAACAAAGGCAGCAAGATGCTGATCATCGCACCGACCCGTGAACTCGCCCAGCAGATCGAAGACGAGTGCCGTTCCCTGGCCAAAGGCAGCGGCCTGCGCGGCGCGCTGCTTATCGGCGGTTCAAGTATGGGTATCCAGCTGCGCGATTTGCGCGGCAGGCCGGAAATCGTTATCGGCACGCCGGGACGTATCAAAGACCACCTGGAACGCCGGACGCTTGACCTGTCCAGCTTCAATATCGTAGTGCTCGATGAGGTTGACCGCATGCTGGACATGGGGTTTGTCAACGATGTCCGCGCAATCCTGGCTAATCTCGCTACCCAGCGTCAGTCGTTCTTTTTCTCGGCCACGCTCGATACGCGTGTCCGCGCTCTGATCGAAACGTTTGCCAACGAGCCGGTGACGGTATCTATCAAAACCGGCGAGACTACCGACAGTGTCCATCAGGATGTCGTGAAATTCGCCGGCAACATAGACAAGCTGGAAAAGCTGCACGATATTTTATCGAAACAAGAAGTCAAAGCAATTGTGTTTGACGAAACCCAGCGCAGTGTCGAACGTTTGAGCAAGGAGTTAATTGCCCGAGGTTTTGACGCCGACGCCATCCATGGCGGCAAAACCCAGGGACAGCGCCAGCGCGCGCTTGACCGGTTCAAAAAGAGCCAGATCAAAATCCTGGTTGCTACCGACGTTGCCGCCCGCGGTATCGATGTCGTTGACATTACCCACGTCATCAACTACGCCACGCCTCAGACATATGAGGATTATGTGCATCGCATCGGCCGCGCCGGCCGCGCCGGCCGTACCGGCCACGCCCTGACATTCGTCTCACACTGACCCTTTAGAACCTACGCGCTTTATACATTTGGGCACATTTTGGGCGTAATGATGCGCTGCTCCTCCAGCGTACGGTATTCCGTCAGAGACGTACGCTTCCGTCCGCTGCTCTCATTCCATCCCAAACTGCACTTATGTGCGCATGTCCTGGGTTTGTTTCACGAAATGCTCGGAAAGTTGCGCTAAAATAGCTGCATGGTGAAGGCAATGGCAATGCGCGGGGTTAATCTAGGCGGCTGGTTGGTGCTGGAGCCTTGGATGACGCCGTCGTTGTTTGCAGGTACCGGAGCGCCGGATGAATATATCTATTGCCGGGATGCGGATAAGGCGCGGCTTGACGCACTGCGTACCCACCGGCAGCAGTTTATTACCAAAAAGGATTTTCTGTGGCTGAAAAGCCACGGCATCGAAGCGGTGCGTATACCGGTCGGCTATTGGGTATTTGGTGATATTGATCCGTATATAGGGACAGTGCAGTACCTGGACGAAGCGTTCGAATGGGCCGAAGAGACCGGGCTGAAAATCGCGCTGAGTCTGCACGGTGCGCCGGGTTCGCAAAACGGTGAAATGCATAGCGGCCGTGCCGGCAGAGTAGGCTGGCATACTGACCGACGGTATCGTGATGTAACGTTGGCGGTGATAGGTAAGCTGGCCGAACGATATAAGAACTCGCCACAGCTGTACGGCATCGGGCTGCTGAACGAGCCGGGCAAGCAGGTGCCGAAACGTGCGTTGAAACGGTTTTACCGCTCGGCCTATTGGCTTATCCGCGAAACGTGCGGCGACCAAGTCCGGGTGATATTTAGTGATAGGTTCCAGCCGAAGCGCTGGAACTATGTGTTGCATCCGCTGCTGTACCGCAATACCGTTATCGATACGCACCAGTACCAAATATTTACCGCCGCCGGCAAATCAATGCCGGCAGCCGACCATCTGCGCTATACCGTTTCGGATGTGCCGCTAATACTGAATCGTATGCGCCGTCACCACCCTGTTATCGTGGGCGAGTGGAGCGCGGCACTCGATCCGAAATCTTTAACCGGGTTGGACGACGGCCGGCGGCAGCGGGCGCAACAGGCCTATTGCCAAGCCCAAGTGCAGGTATATGACCGAATGGACGGTTGGTTCTATTGGAGCTACAAGACCGAGCAAGGCGGTGCCTGGAGCTTTCGCGACTGCCACAGGAGGGGTTGGTTTAAGGGTATTGGCGGATTTCTATGATTTTCTAGTGGTTGAGCTAGCAGATTTGTCAAGTTGCCTTGTAGGAGCGGCAGGATAGAGATATGATAAAAGTATTGGTGAGGGTGCAGCGCGTACTGTCAAGCTGGACGGAGTGTATAAAGCGGATGCCGACCCATGAAAGTTGAAAGTGCACCGATACAATCATTGATAGATGGAAAGCCATGCGTAAGAAAACGGTCATACTGGTCATCGAAGACGAACAGATACTGCAGGAGGCGTACCGGCACGTCCTTCAATTCAAAGGCTACGATGTCCATGTAGCGTCTAACGGCCTTGAGGGCTTAGAGCAATTAAGTAAAGTAAAACCGGACATTATACTCCTAGACGTACTCATGCCGCAGCTGGATGGCATAGGATTCCTGAAGCGGGCTGCTATTAAACAAACCTATCCGAAAACAAAAGTCGTGGCCTGTACCAATTTATCCGACTCGGAAACACGTGAACAAATGCTTGCTCTTGGGGCTGACCGGCAAGTGCTCAAATCGGACTTGTCGCCTTCACAGTTGGTGGCTATGATTGAAGAGCTACGGACTAAGCATAAGTAATTGACAAATTGGGAAAAGTATAGTAATATAAAGTCCGAAGCATAAATCTTCTAGCCTGGCCGGTTCGGCCGGTGTGTATTCGGAGTAAAGGAAAATGAGAGATATGAAACGACTGTTGGCGATTACAAGTAGCATAGCTGTGTTGGCGGCGCTCATAGTTCCGGCTTGGACTGCGTTTGCCGCTAGCCCTAACCTGGTCAGCAACCCCGGGCTAGAGACCGCAGCCGGTTCAGCGCC
>JBGTNV010000138.1:0-4314 GCA_041742875.1 Saccharimonadales bacterium (SeqCode)
CCGAAGCACCGGCGACTTTCTGTTTAGCCGCTTCGATGTCGGATTGCTGCACAACTTTGACGTTATTGTCAGTACCGCCGCTCATAGCAGACTCTGACTTGCCCCGGACGCTGCCGAAGCCGGCTGTAGCGAAGTTGGACGCGCCAATATTATACGAGGTTCCCGGTTTCTGGGCCACGACGTTGACGCTGGCCGATGTCACCCCCGAAAAACTCCGGCAATTACCGCTGCTGTCGGGAGCGCTGGTCGGCAAGCTGATCGAACTCTGGGTCAGGTACGTCAGACCGTTGGCACTAACACCCGTACCTGCCGGGACTACAACCGGTTCGTTATCTTCACTGCAGTTCGTCAGCGCGACAGTACCGGTAGCCTTGTTGCCTTTATTTTCCGTGCCGGTAGCCGGAGCCTGCTGAGTGTTATCTTTTTGCTGCTGCTGGATTTTAGCCGGCACCGCCAGGGCTTTCTGGTCAACCGCAGTCGCGTCGGTATCAAGCGTGATATCGAGTATCATGTCTATATCGGAAGTCCTGGTCTTGATACTCACCGAGGCGGCAGGCCAGACGTACCACGCCGCGTACCACAATCCCGCCAGCAGGATTAATCCCAAAGCCAGGAAGATCAGCCGCTTGCGAAAACGCAGGAAATTCGGCACCTGGAGCTTTTTGTCCTTGCCTGTCTTCGATGCGGTCTGGCCGGCTGCACCACCGGCAGCTGCTGCCGCCATTTCCGGGGACAGCTTGCCGCTAGGGTTGCCTGCTAGGGTTGCCTTATCCAGCTCTTGGATATCATCGGGTAAACTGCCGAGTGCGCCATTCGCACCGACTGCGCCGCTGCCTGCCGATCCTGCCGTTCCTGCCGCCAATGTCCCCACCGGCGTGGCAGCGTTTTGGGCCGGGTTAAAATCATCCTGGGCATCTTGGGCATCCTGGCCCAATGCAACCGTTTCTTCATCACCGTCTTCAGCGCCGCTGCTGCCTGCCGGCGCGGTCGGAACTTCCGGTTTGGATTGCAGCGTTGAGGCGACATACACACCCGCCATACCTGCCAGCGGCATAAGCCCGGCCTCCGACGTAATCAGCACTAGATGTTTATTTGCTTGTTCGGCTCGCCGCTTCAGTAGTTTCATATTGACAACGCTCTGAAACACGCTCGCCCGCTTGGGCAACACCAGCGCGATTACCCGCGCTTCCGTGCTATTGACTTTGTCAATGATCGCCGTTATCTCATCATCGACATCGACATAGACTACTTGTTTTGTGGCCGCCATTATGCGCTCGCTCCGGCGAGTTTTGTCATCGCTCCTGTCATGTCTTTAGCATCCTGTCCAGTTTCTCCCGTATCGTGTTCCCGCCGCCGGCGTACTGCATAGTGTCCATACCGACGCGCAACAGGCCCATGGCGGTAATAAAGGTATGATCCGTGACATCGCCGGTGGTGTCTACGATACCGACGACCTGGTGGGGATGGATGTGCTGGATAACCGGCTTACGGGTAAACGGTAAATCGCGGTACCAATCGCCAGATTGCAGCCGCTCCATAAGCATATCAAGGCTGGAACCGCCGCCGCAGAGGAACACCCGATGCGGCAAGTGATCGAGTTTGGTAAATTCGCTGAGCGCCAGATCAACGCCGCTAGTCCACACATCGAGCGTCTTACCGAGTGATGCCGCGACAGCTTTGCCGCGCTGGTCAGCCAGCGTCCCCTCACTCAGGGCTAGCTTCAACTCCTCTGCCTCGCCGAACTCCACACCCAAATCACGCTCAATCGACCGGGTATAGGCCCGGCCGCCGATACCGAACATCTTGGTACCCTGTACGCCGCCGTCATTGATAACCGCGATATCGGTCGTACCGCCGCCCACGTCCATCAGCACGGCGCTGAGGTTGGCGTTCGGGTTGTCGCCAATAACCGAGCGGGCTACAGCAAACGGTTCGGCCGCGACCGCCAGCAAATCCAGGTCAAGCTCCTGGGCTGTACGCTCCAACGCCCCGATATGGATCATCGGCGCAAACGCCGTATACAGCTGTACTACTACGTCTTTGCCCTGGAAGCCGATCGGGTTCGTCACCGGGTAGCTGTCGATTTCAATACTCACCAACGCGCTGTTTACCAACCGCACCTGCACTTCCTTGCCGCCAAGTTCGACCGCCAATTGCCGGATCGCCTTGGCCTCGGCGCGCTCCTGGACTATTTTGATAATCCGCTCCATTTCACCCAGGTCCAGCGGCTTGTTCGGCTCTTTGCGGGCAACCCGTACAGTAGTAGTTGTGCCCTTTACTAATTCACCGGCAATTCCGATAACGCCGGTCCGCACGCTAATCCCGGCTTGCTGCTCAGCCGCCGCCAGGGCCTTATCGCAGTTATCAACAACGCTGGCGATATCGGAAATGGCTCCGGCCTGCATGTCGCTCAAGGACTGATGCTGCCGTCCGACACCGATGATCTCTACATCGCCGCCTTCCGCCGGTATTCTACCAACCAAAGCTTTTACATACTCCGTACCGATATCCAATGCCACCAGGTATTGCGGTTCCGGCTGTTGTTTGGCATTAGCCTTCGCCGTAGCTGTCGCCTTAGCTACATTACTTCGGGCTTTACTAAAAATATTACGGCTCAACGCCTTGAACTTATCAAGCATAATCGTATCAATTATAGCACGCCTGCGCCTTGTTCATAGAGTGACCGCCCTTGTTTGCGACTTGCTTTTCTAATGTGATTATGCTATAATTGTATCGTTCGAGAACTGTCGAGCTAACTTGTCCTTTGACGCCTAAGCCCTGGAGGTAAGCCATGCCGCTCACCACGCGCTTCGTTCCCCTGCGCCGCCAGCCCCACCAGCCTTTGAGTCCGACCATGTATGGCCTATGTTTTGCCATACCGCTAGTCGCATTCGGCCTGACCACGTATTTCCTCACCTGGTTTAACCGACCAGAGTTAGGTAAGGCGGCCTTCGATATCTGCTGGCACTATTCCACTGTTGGATCCAACCAGGATCTAGCAGTAGATCGCTGCGAGCTGTGGCAGGGTATAGCTGTAAGCTTCATGCAAGTTGCGTGGTTCCTTGCGCTGGCCTGCATGTCGATGACACTTGCTCTTGTCGCCCACTGCGTAGCACTCCTCATGGATGCTGCCGCCCAGCGCCACAGGAACGACACGCAACCCCGGAACACCTTCCAACATCGGATCGATTCCGCCACGAACAACGTGATCCTGACGCTCCGTCTGACGCTCGCCCTGTTCGCGGTTCTGATCATCGTGGAATACGGCATTCGGGCCTGGGCGGTGTTGCAGCTTCACTAGCTGTTACAGCTTAGCTTCACCGGAAGTTCTCGAACGTGTCGGGGTGTGTTGGATTGATGAGGGGTCGAGAAAGGTATGCTGCCTGCCAGGTACGCAATAAACCCTTTCTCCTCTTCTCTCTTTCCTCCACACTCCGCCGTTCCATATTTATTCAACATCGTCTCTGCAATTATTCATTAAAATCTACCGTATTTTGCAACTAGTAATGATTAGAAAGCGCTGTTATAGGCGCTTCCGGCAGGATGCGGCGAGGCTTCCGGCAGAATGCAGAGTGCTTCCGGCAGAGGGCAGCGAGGCTTCCGGCAGGATGCGGCAAAACTCAAGTAGGCAATCCGAATTCGAAGTAATCTCGAATCTACGTCACCCGCATGCAAAATCTAAAAATGATTTGCACAACGCTAATGATTTTATTTGCCATTTCTGCCTTTGACATAATAAAAAAGGACACTGACCCGCCAATAAGCCGCCTAGCCATCGCGCCGATAGCTCTCAAGGATAATAATCGCAGTGGGTTCGGGTAGTCAGAATCGTGCAAAAAATAAGGTTACTCGTTTTCGTGAAGATTTACGGTACAAGGAGGTAATAAAGATGCAAGCGCCAAAAGTCCTTGGGTACGGAAAAAGTGAGTGCGGGTCAGGAAAGCAAGACATCAATTACGAAATTCGATATACCATGAGGCAGCAAAAAGACGCCCGACAGGCCTTTTATCCACCCTAATTGCGGACTACTTCAACACCGCCTTGATCCGCCTGATACCGGCCGATGATGATTCTTCTTTTATTATCTTGAACTGCTTATTGTCTTCCGCCAGTTGTAAGGTATGGTCAACGTGAGGGCCGCCGCAGATTTCAAAGCTGAATGGCCGGTCAGCGCCATCGGCGATCATTTTGTAGACTTTTACCATATCACCATAACGGTCGCCAAACTGGCCGAGGGCACCTTTTTCCTCGATAGCGACTTTGGCCGGATACTCCTCGAATGATACTTTCAGGTCTCGGACGATCTGGTCGTTG
>JBGTNV010000139.1:0-6635 GCA_041742875.1 Saccharimonadales bacterium (SeqCode)
CAATTATCGGTTTCCAGTGGAACTTTGTACCGAACAGCCCCAGGGCGATTACTACCAACTGCAGTATGGCGCCGATAAAGGCGCCGACCCCTAGACCCACAATCCCCAGCGACGTGTCTTTGAATAGATATATACTGACGATAATCGACAGGTTATAGGACAGCGGCGCGATTGCGAAGAAGAAAAACCGGCCGAGCGTCTGTTGCGCGCTCGCCAATATGCCGGATACAGTAAAAAGGAACGGGTTGAGCGAAAGCCAGCGCATAAGTGCTGTCGCGTTGTCCAGCTGAGCCGGATCCAACCCCTTGAAGAAAAAGTGGATCATCGGTTCGGCAAAAATGAAGAGGATAACCCCTACGACCAGCGTCAAAAGCCCCAGCAAGTTCAGAATACTGGTCGACAATTCCCACATACCGCGGCGGTCACCGTTATGCAGACGGTCGGACAGGAATGGCATGACGGTCACGCCCAACGCCCCGGCCGCAATAGTGTAGAAAAATAAATCGGGAATGTTAAAGGCCGCAAAATACACGCCGGCATCGTTCGGCCCGGCGCCGCTGAAGTTGGCGTTAATCAGTTTGACGCGCAAAAACCCCAGCAGCTGGCCGATCAGGGCGGTAGCTATCAGCAACGCGGCAATATTGCCCATCGAGACACGCTTAATACGCTTGGCTGGTTTTGGTATGCTCAGTGCCATTATTCTCTCTAGTATACGCCAGCGCTAGTGCCGATGATACACCCGAAAGAACGCATGCTTTTGAAAGATTCCGGCCGGAAAGGACGATTCAGAAAACCGGGAAATGCTTTCTTTCGAATATAGACATCCGAGCCTGCTTAATCGGAGGTTATGGCCGGTGAAGTTTTTCGTTTGCGGCGGCGGGTACGCTTGCGCCTCGGTTCGACTGGAGAGTCAGCGGCCGCAGGTGACAGAACACCCCCTTCGCTTCTGTTGCGGCTATGGCCAGTCGTACCGAGGGCGGTAGATGCTATAGCCTGGACTAGCGCTTCCGGACTAAAGTACGGCTTGGACGACGGTACGGGCGCCAACGCCGCCCCATCCGCCCTATTCGTTGTTGCCGTTACGTCCGTTGTTGCCGTTGTGATCGCCTGTGGCTGCGGCACGGGACTCACTGGAGCTGGAGCAACACGAGCAGGCGGCTTTGGCGGATTCGGCGATCTATGTTCAATAGGCGGCCGCTGCGGTTTGGATTCAGCCGCTCCGCTAGCAGGATTTGTATTCGACATACCCATATAACGCTCGCCGACATACCCTTCGACAACCGACCGGCTAGTGGCATACCGCGCCCGGCTGCGCGCAACGATACCTTCGGTCTCGTCGGCCAGAAGCGGCGGTAAATTCAATGATATTGCCGAAAATGCCGGCACCTTTTCACCTTCTATAGCCATGCTTATTACAAAATGCCGGTTGTGCATATGCACCAGGTCGTATTCCAGGAATTTAGGTTCAAAGTACTTCTGCATACCGCGGGCATCATCGGCTCCCATCCGAAAGGCAATGATCGAACCGACGTTACCGAATACGGCGTCTTTCACTTCTATCGGCATCTGGGCGGTATACTGGTTGGCCACCGTCAGATTCAGGCCGTATTTGCGTGCCTCGGACAAGATCGTCGCAAAGCTGTCAGTTGCGAAGTTTTGGAATTCGTCGACATACAGATAAAATGGCGAACGCAACTCGGCAGGCACATCAGCCCGGCTCATAGCCGCCAGCTGGACTTTGGTCACGAGAAGCGAACCCAGAAGCGCCGCGTTATCTTCGCCGACCAAGCCCCGGCTCAAGTTGACAATCAGTATTTTACGCTCATCCATGATCTGTCGTATATTGAAGCTGCTCTTGGGCTGGCCGATGATATTACGCACCAGCGGATTGGCGGTAAACGCGCCGACTTTGTTCAGTACCGGCGCCACCGCTTCGGCAGCGAACTTATCGTTCCAGCTGGCAAACTCGATCTGCCAGAAGTTACGCACCACCGGATCCCCGCATTGCCGTATCACGTCTGCCCGGAATTTTTTATCTGTCAGGATGCGCGTAATGTCCAGCATGGTGGCATCAGGATAATCAAGCAACGCCAGGATACTATAGCGTAATATGTACTCCAGCCGAGGCCCCCACGATTCGAACATACGCTTGAGCACGCCAATCAGCTCGGAAGCGGTATGAGTCTTGAGTTTGGGGTCGTTCACTTCCATCGGGTTAAAGGCCATCGGAAAGTCAGTGTCGGCCGGGTTAAAATATATTACATCATGCGCCCGCTCCGGCGGCACCCGCCGCAGAATATGCTGGGCGTAATCCCCGTGCGGATCGATGACCGCAAACCCATAAGGGCTGTAAATATCTGAAATTGTCAGCAGTTCCAACAAGCCGGACTTACCGACACCGGTCTGTCCGATAATATACAGATGCCGGCTGCGGTCATTGCGCTTTATTCCGAACATAGTGTTGTGGCCGCGGAAATTAGTGGCCGCGACAGGGCTAAGGTCATCCCGCTGCTCTCCGGTCACCAGCGGCAGGTTAGCCGGCGGCTCGGCCGTCTGGCTGGTGGCCCACAGGATAAACGGCGTTTCGACATTGGTATGCGGCAAATGGAATAACGTAGCCACTTCTTCGATATTCAGGATAAAGCCGCGATGGCTGAATTCCCGCTCCCGGTAGAGTTCTATCAGGTACGGGTCGCTAACGATGCGCTTCGCCTCAAAACCGTTAAGGTAGGTCGTGTTGAACTGCTTGTAGCTGGCGATGATCGATTGCAGGCGAAGCTTGGCCACCTGCGGCGGCACATTGCCGCGGTACACGATCCGCAAGTCAGTCTCGAACGCCAGTTTCTGGCTCTTCTCTTCGGCACCGCTAATGCGTATTTGCTCGTGGTCCGCCAATTTAGCGGCGCCGCTGGAAGCTTCACCGGGCGGCGTCCACAACGCCGTAATGAATGTGCCGGCCACCGGCCTGGCACCGCCTTTCATAGATGCCTGGTAGCGCTCGCTTTTACGGTGCCACTGGGCAGCGGCCGGCCGGACCAGCAACTGGACCCAGGCTTCCTCGTCTTCTTCGAACTTCGCGAGCGTGGCAGTAATCGCCGCCAACGGGTCAACCTCAAAACTCTGGAAGGTTTTTATCGGCAGCACATCATTTGTTACCATTTTCATTTCGCTGACCAGTGTCGCCGGAAAACCGGCTTCCTCGCTCATAGAATAATCTTCCACCTCGGAAATCTGCACCATCGGATACTGGGCATAGACCTGCTCTTCGACGTAATCTTTCAGGTAGCGCGGCACCCATACGTAGAAGCCTATTCGTTTCCGCCGCACCGCGATTTCGAAACCGATGCGCTCACGATATACCTTAGCAAACAACCCCCCCGGCACCGGCATAGTCAACAGCCCGTGCAAGCTGGCAAACATCTGTTCGGCCGCCAACTCCTTCTTTTCATTCGTCCGCGGCACTTGCAGCAGTAATACGACGCCGCTATCGTCGTGTTCATGTTCCGCTTGAGAATTCCGTTGGCCCATAATACCCATTACAATCAACCACCTGCTAGTTTAAAAACTTAGAACCCATTTCATATCTCCTCCCGATAGTGAAAGCTATCCTGGTGAGTGCCAGGTATCAGTTCTTGGGAGGAAGTGTACCTGTAGGTACACTGACGAGTAAAACCGGTAGCTGGTGCCGCCAGGATAGCTTGTAACGGGGAGGAGATATGAAATGGGTTCTTAGATTGCATAAGCGGCTTACCCCTTACATTGTCTCACCTTTGGCCTATCAATAACAACGCCTTCGATAAACAAAGCACCGAGATATGCAACTCACCTTAACTAACCAGCATCCGCCACACTTTACCACAACCCCAGGGGTTTCATAGGTGAGTGCAGTATGGGTTGGAATCCGAGCAGCGGACGGAGCCGTACGTCTCTGACGGAGTACCGTACGGTGGAGGAGCAGCGCAGGAGTCCAACCCATAATGTGCCGCCTATGGAAGCCCCCTAGTACACTAGTATAGCGCGGCGGCTTCGGGCATCTTGGCGCCCGTCAGTACTTCATGCACTTCGTCGGCATCAACCGTCTCTTTTTCGAGCAATCGGTTTTTCAGTATTTCCAGTTTGTCGCGGTTAGCCTTGATAACCAGCCGGGCCCGGTTGGCTGCCTCTGTAATCAAGGCTTCCACCTCCTGGTCGATCACTTTAGCGGTGTCATCCGAGTATTCGCGTTCGTGCATCAGCCGGTCCATCATCATGCCTTCATCAACATGGAACACCTGGTCGCGCAGTTTTTTACCCATACCTTGGTTGATGATCATATCCCGGGCCAGTTCAGCCGCTTTCTGCAGGTCATTGCTGGCGCCGGTCGTCACCCGGTCATGGCCCAGTACTATTTCTTCGGCTATGCGGCCGCCCAGGCCGCGGGCCAGCATGTCTTTATATTGAATGATCGATATGTACATCCGGTCTTCCGGCGGTATGAACCACGTTACGCCGCCGGTGCCGCCGCGCGGGATGATAGTGACTTTGTGCACCGGGTCACTATCCGGCAGTACATGTCCGACCAAGGCGTGCCCCGATTCGTGGTATGCCGTAGTTACTTTGTCGGCTTCGGTCATGACTTTGCTCTTGCGCTCCGGCCCGATTGCCACCCGCTCAAATGCTTCTGTCACGTCACCTTGGGTTATTTCGGTATGGCCGTTTCGTGCCGCGATAATGGCGGACTCGTTGGAGATGTTCGATAGATCGGCACCGGAAGAACCGGCTGATTTAGCGGCTAAGGCATCCAGGTTGACATCTTTGGCCAGCGGTTTCTTCTCGTAGTGGACTTTCAGTATGGCTTCGCGGTCCTTGCGGTCCGGCAGGCCGATGTTGACACGGCGGTCGAAACGGCCCGGACGCAGCAGCGCCGGGTCAAGCACATCTGCCCGGTTCGTGGCCGCCAGCACGATGACATTCTGGCCCTGCTCGAACCCGTCCATCTCCACTAATAACTGGTTCAGCGTTTGCTCGCGCTCGTCATGGCCGCCGCCCATACCGCTGCCGCGTTTGCGGCCCACGGCATCAATTTCATCGATAAATATAATGCAGGGGGCGTTTTTTTTGGCTTTGGCAAACAAGTCGCGCACCCGCGACGCACCAACACCTACGAACATTTCCACGAATTCCGAGCCGGATATGCTGAAGAACGGAACATTGGCTTCGCCGGCTACCGCCCGCGACAGCATAGTTTTACCGGTTCCCGGCGGACCCACCAGCAACACGCCTTTCGGAATTTTGGCGCCAACGCTGGAAAACTTCTTCGGGAACTTCAGGAACTCGACAACTTCCTCCAGGTCCTGCTTGACCTCGGCACTGCCGGCAATATCGCTGAATGTAACCTTGTTCTTTTCATTACCGTACAGGCGGGCGCGACTTTTGCCGAACGATAACGCCTGGTTGCCTTGCCCCTGTGCACTGCGCATCAGGAACAGGAATAAGACACCGATCAGCACTACTGGCAGGAGAATACTCAACAAACCTATAGCCGTGGAGCCGGTATTCGACTGCGGCTCGTACTTTATCATAACCTTTTCGCTGTCCAGGCCGGCTTCGTTCATCTGTTGCGGATTGGCAGGAGTACCGGTAAAGGCTTGCAATGACGGCTGACTCTCGCCCTTTTTCGTAACCTTCAGTTCGCTGCCATTGGCCACTATCTGGTCGTAACGGCCGTCGTTGGCTTCTTTTACTACCTGGGAAAGCGGTACTTCCTTCAGGTTACTCGGTTGGTTAAAGCTGGCAATAATAATAAAGCCAAGCAGAACAAGCAGGGCGATAAACCCGGCACTCCGGAAGCCTTTGGATTTCTTATTGTTGGCGTTATTGGCGTTTGATTTGTCAGGTCGAAATGATTTCTTTTCCATACGTCTTCAAATTATACAGTGCCGGCAATTGTTTGCCTAGCGGTCGTACACCTGGAGTGCCAAACCCGCTCAACTATGTTCAGTTTTCTTCAACATTTCTTAACTTTTACTCAACGGGGCACCAGCCGCAGCTCATCCTTCCCAACCAGCACTACCCAGCGCCGGTTTATATCCACCCGCTTGCCGGGCGCGTATGTCTTGGCGGCCGTCGTGACCCTCTCCAGCAGCCGCCGGTCAAAGTCCGCGATTCCCAGTCGGCGCAGCCAGGCCGCCACTATCTCCCGCGCCACGGCATGCGGCAGCATAATAAACCACTGCCGGTCTAATTCGTCGCTGCCCGGCTGCATTTGCAGCTGCCCGGCCAGCAGCCCGTCGATCTCCGGATTGCCGGCTTGCGCCGCCCGGATAAGTTCGCGCAGCCGCTGCCGCGCCGCCGGGTCAAACCGCGGCAATATGCTGAGCCGCACGTAGTTACGCAAATACTCGACGTTTTGGTTCGTGCTGTCTTCCCGCCACTCCAAGCCATGCTTCCGGGCATAGGCATGGATGTGCGCTTTCGGCGTTTCCAGCAACGGCCGGTACAATTCTTCGGTGCTCCGCAGCGAACTTAGGCCTTTTCGCCCCGTACCGCGCAGCAGGTTCAGGATAGCCGTCTCGAACACATCATCCTCGTGATGGGCCGTAATGATCGCCCGCGCCCCGCTCTCCTGACGGATCCGCCGCAGGAACGCGTAGCGC
>JBGTNV010000140.1:0-3501 GCA_041742875.1 Saccharimonadales bacterium (SeqCode)
GGTTGGCACTCCGCTAATCATCGTCCTTACGATTGTGTTGTAATTTGGCACCCTCAGAAGATCATCACCATCAAACAGAGGCTGGAAATAACGACTTAGAGACTCAACGTCATTCTGGCCTACGCGGAATGAAACAATAGAACCCATATTACCAAACACTGCGTCTCTTATCTCGTCAGTTAACTGGGTGGTGAACTGGTTGGCAACAATCAGATTAAGGTGGTATTTCCGTGCTTCTGACATTATGGTCGCAAAAGAATCGGTTGAAAAGTTTTGGAACTCATCGACATACAATGAAAAATCCACCCGTTTGGATTCCGGAATATTGGCCCGCGACATGGCTGCCGCCTGGAATTTCATCACAAATACCATACCAAGTAATTTCGAGTTCAGGTCACCAGTTCGGCCTTTGCTCAGGTTCACTAGCAATATCTTTTTGTTATCCATAATGTCGCGCAGGTTGAACGCGCTTTTGGTCTGGCCAATGATGTTACGCATCATTTCGTTACTCAGGAAAGCACCGAACTTACTGACGAACCAGCTAACGACTTCACCGAATTCATTCGACCGCTGCGATTGCGGCATTTCTTTTTGCCAGAATTCCAGCACATTCAGGTCATTGACATACTCCAGCTTCTGTTTGACATACTGCGGATCGCGGAAAAGTTTCGGGATGTCGATAAATGTTCCGCCGGCCGGGTCAGCCATGACGGTCAGCGCCGCATTACGGAATAAATGTTCATACCGCGGCCCCATGATGCCCTGGTGCTGCGGGTCATACAATTTCTGGAGCATATTCAAAGCTTCCTGGATAAGGAAATCCTTCTGGTCGGGAGTATCAAATTCAAACAGGTTCAAACCCATTGGATATTCCATATCGGCCGGGCAAAAATAAATGACGTCCTCGGTCCGCTCCTTCGGCACCATCGATAGCAATTTCTCGGCCGTGTCGCCGTGCGGGTCAACGAACGCAAAGCCATTCCCGCTCAGCATATCCTGCAGCGCCAAATTTTCCAGGAACGTCGACTTACCGGTACCGGTCTGCCCTACCACGTACATGTGCCGCTGCCGGTCGCCTATGGCCAAACGGATCGGCTTTTTCACGCCGCGGAAAATGTTATAACCCAGCAGCAGGCCGTCGTCCGGCATGTTACGCGGGCCGTCGACTTGTTTGGAATCCTGGCGCTCCAACTGCGACGTCGGAATGCTCCGCTGGTCAGGAAAATGAAAGATCGTCGCCAGTTCAACCGAATTCAACACCATCATTGTCTGTTTCTGCGGGAAAAACTTCATGATATACGCCGTGACCAGTTCGTTGATATCTTTGGCCGGTTCGTATTTGAAGCCGTTCTTACCCGGCGCGTCAAACAGTGAAAACGAGGCTACGATGTTGTTCAGTATTGCCTGTGAGCGCTGCGCGATGTTCGACGACACCACCACCCGGATCAGTACCTCGTAGGCCGGGTACCGGGTCTTGTCGTCGATAGAGTCGAGCACTGCCTGTTCCAACGCGGACAGCTCATGCGGCTTGTCGCCGCCGCTCTCCTTGCCTTCGGGCGGCTTGACGAATGCCATGCCGATTTCTTTGAGTGCGCTTGCGGCTTTCTCGACACCGGTATTGTTGCCTTCGCCTTTGCGCTTACCGCTGGCAATACCGTGGGCAGTACTGCGCCAAGACGGATCTGCCGGCCGCAACAGGATCTGGATGGCGGCGCCGTCTTCTTTACCCATAGTTGACAAAGCATTCAGTAGCGCCTGCATAGCATCACGTTTCAGGTCAATATAGGTCGCAATCGGGTACGCGAACGCCTCCTTCAGTACAAGTTCGCCGCCGGCCGTACCGGCAATCTTGCCGCCAAGGCTGAATATGTTATGTTCTTCGGCTTCTTCCAACCGGGCAGACGGGTATGCGCTGACGACCGCCTGCCGCACGACATCTACCAGACCGATCGGAACTGTCGTATAAAAATACACGAAGCCTTTGGCGCTAATCACTTCGAAAGCGAAATGCTGTTGTCCATACAGTTTACGTTTGAACCCCTTTTCGTAGGTACCAGCGATAATATTGTAGACCACCTGGGCCTTGGAAATGTTTTCGTCCATCAGGTCGCGCGTATCACGACCGCCAAGCTCAATATCCTCGCTAATCGGCGGCAAGTGGATCAGCAGCGGTACCATTTTTAGCCCGCGCTCATAATTTTTGCGCTCCCGGGCCTGCCGGCGGCCATAGATAATGGCCATGGGCACGGTGATAGCCGCAGCAACCGCTAATAGCAACAACACGAAGAAAAATCCTGTCACAACCCGCCCTAGTCCTTGTCTGCCCGCACTTCACGGTTGAAGCGCTCCTTAAGGTACAGAACACTCAGGTGCTGCAATAGTTGCACCTGCCGGTACGGATCATTCTGGGTTTCGGCAATCGCCTGTTTGGAGCGCTCAATCCAAATATCATCGTCCGCATCAGGACGGTCACTGTCTTGTACCGGCTGAGCACTTGCCATCGGCCGGGCGGCATACGCGCCAGGTGCGGGCACTCCGCCAACCTGCGCCGGAGGATCGACAGGCTGAGGAGCCGGAGGCGGCGCTGCACTATCCACCGGAGCGCCCGTCTGCGGACGTACGCCATAATCAGGAACCGGGGGCATTTGATTGTTCCACGTCATACTATGGCTCTTATTATATGCTTTTGTCACCGTCAAAGGAATAGACGCGCCGTTTTAGAGCCGTTCTATAGCCTCCGAAAAACAAAGCCTGTCTTTGGCAGAGCTCAATCCAGGTGAGTCAGAATCTATCAGTCTGAGTGAAGCATGTAACGATTCGTCTACTTACCGGCTAGAAATGTTCCGCGTGACACAAATACATACGCCAACAGGAATATGCCGAGCGTAATCAAAATATCCCAATGGTTGAGCCGCATTACAGACTGCAGCACCAGTAATAACACGGGAAATCCGGCTATGACCGCCGCCAACAGCCGCGGCCGGTAAATAGGCCGCTTGGTACTGCCCTCCTCGTCGCCCGGCTGAAAGAAGCGGATAACCTCGAGCACTGCTAAATACAAGCAGACAAACATTGCCGCGAAAGGCACCATCAGCAGCAAGACCGGCATCCGAGCCGGATGAGTTACCGTTAGAAGCAGCACGGTGGCCATAATCAGCACAGCTATACGGAATATACGGAACGGCAGGGTCTTTGTTTTTTCGAGCATACGCCTCATTATAAATGCAATGGGTTCATTGTGACTAGACGGCCTGACCCACACTCACTTTTTTCTTCCCGGGGCACGCTCCGCGCGGCGTGGCCTACGGCCACTCCGGCTGCACTCGGCAGTCCAGTCCCCGGGAAGGAGAAAGTGAGCGTGGGTCAGCTAGACGGCATATGTAAGCCGTAACGAACACATTATTAGTATCTATCGGCGACTATAGCCACCCTATACCTGTAGTCCTGTTATTTTGATCTGACGATCAATGTTCGTTTAGTGTCAAAATGAAAAACTGCCAG
>JBGTNV010000141.1:0-8079 GCA_041742875.1 Saccharimonadales bacterium (SeqCode)
GGCTACGGCGCCGATGACCCCGCCGGCCCACCAGCTTTTGGTCCGGGCCAGGATAGATCCGAGCCACGTAGGTATGGCAATCAGAGCGAAAAAGATGAGTTCAAGCGGAAAACCGCGGTCCTTTTTCTGCTCGCCGCCCCCTTCCGGTTTCAAGTTCGGGTCAGCTTCTTTGTGGATAGCCAGGATTATTCCGGACAGACCTTCGTTGATCCCCTCGAAGTATTTATTCTGACGGAACTTCGGTGCAATACGGTCGCGGATAATCTGGCCGGAACGGATATCGGTCAGCGCACCCTCCAGTCCATAGCCAACCTCTATACGCATGCGCCGGTCGTCTTTGGCGACGAAGAGCAAAACGCCGCTGTTACGCTCTTTCTGACCTATCCCCCAACCTCGGGCCACCTTGAGCGAATATTCCTCAAGTGATTCCCCTTTCAAGCTCGGGACCATCAGGATAGCGATCTGGTTGCCGGTAGCCTTGCGCTCCTCGGCGATACGCTTCGCTAAAGCCTGCTGCTGCTCCCGGGATAAGGTATTGGTCTGGTCTAGTACTGGGATGTCCGCCGGCTTCGGCGGCACATCAAGTCCGTTGAGCGCGCTTACCTTTGAGAACCCTGTGATGGCCGGCAAGAACAGGGTCAACACTACTCCAACTACGGCTACAGCTACAGCGCCAACGCCGCATAGCCTGCGCACAGACGGAACCAGCCGTGCCGTCATAGGATTAGTCCTTGAAGTCTACTGTCGGCGCGTTTTGCGCGCCAGACTCAGCCTGGAAGTACGGGAACTGGTCAAAACTGAACAATCCGGCCGTGATATTCGTCGGGAATCGTTGTATACGGCCATTGTACTTGGCAGCAACGTCATTGTAGTCTTTGCGCGCCACGGCGATGCGATTTTCGGTACCCTCCAACTGTACTTGCAGGTCACGGAACCCCTGGGTAGCCGTCAGCTGCGGGTAATTTTCGGCTATTGCCAGCAACCGGCCAAGCGCCTGGCTGAGCTCGCCCTGCGACTGCTGGTATTGCGCCAGCTGCTGCGGCGTGGCTTTCGACGGATCGATGGAGATGCTGGTAGCCTTGGCCCGGGCATCGGTAACTTGCGTCAGTGTTTCCTGCTCGAAGTTCGCCGCGCCCTTCACGGTGTTCACCAGGTTCGGCACCAAGTCCGCCCGGCGCTGGTACTGCGTCTGGACATTGGCAAACGTCCGCCTGACATCTTCGCGCTGAGAAACCAGCCCGTTATATCCGCCCACGACCATCAAAAGCAGCAGCAATAACGCCCCGCCGATTATTCCCGGTACCAACCATTTCCGATTCATCCCGCGCACTCCTAATTAATATTCCTATTATACAGATATTACACGTTAAATGCAGTTAGGCTGACCCACATTCACTTTTTCCTTCCCGGGGACTGGACTGCCGAGTGCAGCCGGAGTGGCCGCAGGCCACGCCGCGCGGAGCGTGCCCCGGGAAGGAAAAAGTGAGTGCGGGTCAGGCAGTTAGGGTGAAGTCCAAGCACTTTATATGCCGGAACTAGCGGTTGTACACAAATACTTTCATCGTCGGCGCCAGCGCTTTGGCCTCATCGTAGCGCATTCCAGCTTGCACGCCGAATTCCTTGAGCCGCGGCGAACAGACGGTAACGTAGTAACGGTGCAGGTTGTATTTCGGAATTGTGGCCCGCTTGGCCCGGGACGGCCGTTGTTTGACCGGTTTGGTAGCATCGACTGCAAAGGCCCAGAGCAGCTTCCCGTCTATCTGATTTATTTGATCCGACTGTCCTAACTGTCCAGGCTGTCCAGTTTGGTATGTGTGCTTGTTCAGTTGATCATCCATAACATTCATAACTTGCTCCTTGTAAGAATCCTCATGCGGAGGTTAAAAGGTCGTTCCACGCCGCTGTCCCGTGACAGTGATGAACGAGCTAGGTAACATATACTGGTTTACTACTGGTTTGCTGTGGGTTTGTGTAAATAAGAATATAAGAAGGCGCACAGGGACCGGAGTATGATTGCCATAAATTCATTGATATTGCGCGTGAATCAGCTTGGGTGTGAGACTTCGTGAGACGTATTGTCGTGGGACTTCCCGTCAGTCCATCCATAGCTACTTATAATTATACCATCGCCATGCAATAGGGGTCGAAACTGGGGTAAAATAAGCGCAAGCTGAACAAAAATATGACACAACACGATCGACCATGCTTGGCCAACTTGACGCACGGCTCCCAACTCCGGATACTTACAGCCATGGCCAACAAACAACTATCCCAATTCCTGGCCGAAGTTGTGCTGACAAGCCACTACCTGGCTGAACCGGTCAGTAAGCGCGATATCGAGGTCAGTGACGCCGAAATGAAATGCCTGAAAGTAATCGCCGCTTTCGAACCGATCGGTATGCACGAAATCGCCGGCAAGCTCCACGCCAGCAAACCGCGCGCCACCCAGTTGGTCGCCCTGCTGGAAGCCCACGACATGGTTATCCGGACCGTCGCCTCGGACCGGCGGCGAATCGAAGTCCGGGCCAGCGCCAAGGGCAAACGCGCCATTGCCACGCTCGAAGTCCGCTATGAACGCCTGGCCCGGGAAATCGAACGCAAGCTGGGCACGGCCGACACCGAGGAGCTGTGCCGGCTGCTGGCGCTCATTACACCGCTCAACAGACTGTAAGTCCGCTAGCTATAGGCTTGCGTAATACTGCGTAATTGCCCTAAGATTTAAGATATAGTCAGTCAAGGCTCTTGATTGGTTAATAAACATTAACTAAACTAGGTGGTAGCGGGCGCGGTTAACGGCGCTGGCGCGGAGGAATACTTACATGACACAGATTTTCAAAACTACCCTGCTGCTCGGTCTGCTGACCGGTATGTTTATGGCAGTTGGTTACGCGGTCGGCGGACGCAGCGGCGCGCTGATAGCGCTGGGTATTGCCGCGGTGATGAACTTCGGTATGTACTGGTTCAGCGGTACGCTTGTCCTGAAGATGCAGCGGGCTAAACCGCTCGACGAACGCGAACACGCCAACATCGTAAAGATGGTACGCGAGCTGACGGAAGCCGACGGCCTGCCCATGCCGAAACTATATTACGTCGATACGCCGGTCCCGAACGCATTCGCCACCGGCCGCAGTCCAAAGAACGCCGTCGTTGCCGTCACCACCGGTATATTGGAGATCCTGACCGACGATGAGCTGAAAGCTGTCCTGGGCCACGAACTGGGCCACGTTAAAAACCGCGACATGCTGGTATCAACTGTAGCCGCCACAATCGCCGGCGCTATCAGTTTCATTGTTGAGATGGCCTTTTGGAGCAACTTATTCGGGGGCGGCAACGACGAAGAATCGTCGCCTAACCCGGTCGCAATGATCGCCATGATGATACTGGCGCCGCTGGCAGCCATCCTCATCCAGATGGCGATATCACGCAGCCGCGAATTCCTGGCCGACCAGCACGGCGCCAAACTCCTTGGCTCCGGAAAAGACTTAGCGAGCGCCCTGCAAAAGCTGGAAGATTTCAAACAGCACGCTCCGCCACTGAAGCCGTCGCCAATGCAGCAGAGCACCCAGCACCTGATGTTCGCCAATATGTTCAGCGCGCGCGGAGTGGCAAGCATGTTCAGTACGCACCCATCGACCAAAGCTCGCGTTGAACGCCTCGAAAAGCTCTAGCGCTCAATTGTAATTATTACAAAGCCTTGCAACCTTTAGCCGTTCGGACTATAGTGAGCTATCGGACAATGAGGTGCACGCTTGGTACGTTTTAGTACGTTATCTGCTGTTGCAGGTAACGGTATGTTTGAACGGGCTTTTTGTTTTTAGTAACCTACATCTTTATTTATTTCAGCACAGGAGTGAAACCGTGGCAGTCGAGACATTGTATGCAAGTCAGCGTGAAGCAGCCGATTTGATGGGGGTAGACTTTTCCGAGGTAGACGACATGCAGCAACCGCGGCTCGCCATGGCGGATACCATAATGGTCGACGGCGAAGAAATTCCCGTTTTTCGCGCCCATAGCGGTCCGGAGGATGACTCGCTCATCGCCAAAGGCGGTATCCGTATGAACCGATACCCTACCCGCGAGGCGGCCGTTGGCACGGTCAAGGAATTGGCGGTTGAAATGCTGTCAAAAGTCGCCCTGCGCGGACATGGCGACACCTTCATGGGCGGCAAAGGCTTAATACTTATCAGCTACACCAGCCCGCTCGCAGTACGCAAACAGGCTGTCAGAGAATTTGAACATCGTATGGAAGATGCCGGCTTGGCCGGTTACGACCGTGACGTTCCCGCCGGTGACGTCGGTGTCGGATCCGTACTGACCGACACGTACGCCGACGAATACCATGACCGCAACCCTGATGACCCGCGATGGCAAGGCTGCATCACCGGCAAATCACCCGGCCATGGCGGCACGGCCTTCCGGCCGGCAGCTACCGGCTATGGCACGTACATTACCCAACGCACCCTGATGGACAGCGCAGGCCAAGACCGCTCACGCACTACCGTCCAAGGGTTTGGTAACGTCGGCGGCTACCACGCATATTTTGCAAGTAACGATCCTGAGGGACGCATGCCGGTAGATGCCATCAGCGATGCGGACGGCATTTTATACACCGACGACCCAGCGGGCATTGCCATTACCGAAGCAATGGTCAGAGATATAGCTAACAATCCTGATTTCAAGAACGATCCGCGGTTTGCACAATACCAAGGCCAAAAGATCACAGCACTATCGGATATGGTATCCGCCAACCAGCCTGGCCTGGCGTTCGACGTACACCCTAACTCTGCCGCCATCATTTCACGGCCGACCGATTATTTTGTACCGGCGGCTATGGGTAATGTGATTACTGGCCACAATGTCCTTTATTTGGGAGCTCGCGAAGGTGTCATTGAAGCAGGCAATGGCGTAACAACACCGGCGGCACACCGCTACTTAACAGCGAGAGGCCTCCTGATGGGAGTAGACATCGTTGCTAACGGCGCAGGTGTCGACGGTTCAATCCAGGAATGGGCCGCCAACTTACGCGATCAGTCGCTTCCTGCCGATGTACTCAGGGCCAACCTGGCCAAGTCGAGTGAAGCCCTGATGCTGCAAACGCTGGCAGCAGCTGAAGCACTTGGCACAAGTGATCTGCGTGTGGCAGCCGCGGGCCTTGGTATTGCACGCATTCTGGAGCGCAGACGCCCGAAAATCATCAAAGAACTACTAGGAGCAGCCGCATAGGCAGCCATTAGCGCAATCTTGCTTTACGATCACCTTACCGGGTGTTGGAATGTTTGAACTGCCGACGCAACCTCATAAGCTGGCGGACGATGGGGATGATGATAATTGCGAGCCTGATTAACCTAAGCATGGGGGATTCCTTTCATTACATACCTGCGATGTTCACTTCCCTAGTCTGCTTGATCTGCCTACGGGAGTCTGTCAGAAATATTACAGCAGCCTGATTCTATATTTATTGCCAGAGTTGGAAGTTTTTGGTGAGCTGTTCGGCCTGTTCGTTGTCGGCAAAGAAGCTAACACCGAAGAATTGCGTATCAGCAATCGTTTGTTTCTGGAGTATATCGACAATTTCGGCATCGTTTGATGTGTCTTGCATCTCTTTGATGAAGACGTGGTGAACCAGGCCCGCTTTGCGGACTTTATCGTGCAGTTTGTGCAGGTCTTTTTCCTCGCCGCGCATGATGATGATCGGATACTGGCTGTTGCGAGGGACCGCCACACCGTCGCTGCCGATGAAGACATCACCGCTTGTCAACTGTGCATGCGGAATCTTGTTGCCGATAATCGCCTCCATGTGCGCTACGGCGTTGGCCACACGCCAAGGCTCGAGATCCTTGTTGACGACTGCGATGATACGCTTCGTGAAATCTTGCGGCCGCTCAATGGCTTTGCGCTGACTGCCACCTGCCGAAAATACTTCCGGGTACAACGCTTTGGTAACTTCATCGGTTTCGCGGCGTAACTGCGGGAACGGTACACCCTCACGGGCGGTAACACCCTCGAAAAACCAAAAGACCCGCTCACTAAACCCGTAGCCGCACGTCGGCGGCATGCCGTATTCCAGCATCTCCACAAAATCAATATCGAGCATCTGGGCTTCGTCATCACCGGCGTCACGCAGCGCCTGCTGCTCCAGGAAGCGGTTCAACTGGTCAACCGGGTCATTAAGCTCACTGTAGCCGTTTCCCAGCTCCGTACCGGCTATAACGGGGTGGAAACGCTCGGTCACGCGCGGATCGTCGGGTACCTGTTTGGCTAACGGTGAAATCTCAACCGGTTCATGGATCAGCCAGAACGGGCCGGCCGATTCGCGGCGGATAATCTTCCAGACACTGTCTATAGCCCGGGCAGTGTTGACAGTTCCCTCGAGCTTGACGCCGTTTTCCTGCAGGATACGCTGCAGCTGCCCAATGTCGGGACTGAACACATCAACATCGAAGCGCTCCCGCATGATATCAGCATATTTGATTACCGGCCACTTTGGCTCCAGGTCTACTTTGAAACCATTGACATTGTCAAATTGCAGCTTACC
Source organism: Saccharimonadales bacterium (SeqCode) (assembly GCA_041742875.1). GTDB lineage: Bacteria > Patescibacteriota > Saccharimonadia > Saccharimonadales > UBA4665 > JALQUD01. Next base: position 6,536 of record JBGTNV010000141.1, read on the forward strand.
CCAGGTCGCCCAGGCGACTTCCTTCATCATACGTTCATAAAGCTCCATCCCGTCGGTGTAATCCTGGTAGGCGGCGTAGCTTTCGAAAGCAATATGTTCCGGCAGGTGTTCGTCGGAGTAGTTCTCGTTACGGAAACGCGGGCCGATATCGTAGACTTTTTCGTACCCGCCACCAATCAGTCGCTTGAGCGGCAACTCATGGCTTATGCGCAGGTAAAAATCCTCATCGATGGCATCCATGTGCGTAACGAAGGGGTTGGCGTCGGCACCACCGGTAGTATGCTCCAGCACTGGCGTATTTATTTCGATGAAACCTTCACGGTTGAGGAAGTCGCGGGTAGCCTGCCAGAAGCGGCTGCGGCGGATGAAGCGCTCATACACCTCCGGATTGACGTTGGTGTCGATGTAGCGGCGCCGTAGCCGCTCTTCTTTGTTGGTAAAACCATCGTGGGCGGTCGGCATCGGCCTGAGCGATTTGGCCAGCAACCGCAAGCGGTCGGCGGTGACGGAGATTTCGCCGGTCTTCGTTTTGGCCACCACACCGCCGGCCTGGATAAAATCACCGATGTCGAGCAAAGGCAGCTGTTCGAAGCCGATCTGGCTGCTAGTCGGATCGAGGCCAGCGACTTTTTCCGCACTCAAGAATAATTGCAATGTACCGCTGGCGTCTTTGATGACCACGAATGCGATCTTGCCGAATTTGCGGATATTGAGGATACGGCCGACAACGGATACTGTTTGACCCTCCAGTTCATCGTATTTGTTGGAAATAGCGGCTAATGTGTGTGTCCGCTCCGCCTTTGCCGGGTATGGATTGAGGCCAAGTTTTTTTAGTTCATCAAGCTTACGGAGGCGCTCATCGCGCAGTTCTTTGAGTGTTGCCATAGTATTCCCTTATTCCCAGGTGATACCTGTTCCTGTTTATTGTACCATTGCCAAATAAAAACGCCCCTTACCGCGCTCTTTCCCTTCGCCTGTAGTGTCAGGGGTGTATTGGTACCGCGAAGGTGTTATCTATATACATATACACTGCGGGTACTACGGACGAAGCTTGGGCTTGGAGGAACGGTACGGAATACCGGTTTTTTCGGCCACCTGCTCGGCAAAAGCTTCGAGGTCGGCAAAGCGGCGGCGCTCTTTGGCCGTGAAAACTTTGAAGTCCCGGCGCAAATCGTCAATCATGTGATAAAGTTCTTTGACATCTGCTTCCAATGCCTCGTACTTACCCTCTAGCCGGTCAAAGCCGGCTTGCATTTCCGTCTTGGTAGCCATCTCATGATGAACCGTGGCGAAACCAGCATCCATTTCACGGCGAACAGCAGCAAAACCAGTATCCATTTCCTGGCGAACAGCAGCAAAACCGGAATCCATCCTGGTAATCAAACGTTGTTCGGAATCTTTTAGCATGCCTACCAGGCGTTGCTCCGATTCTTTAACCATATCCACCAGACGTTGCTCCGATTCTTTGACCATACCTACCAGACGTTGCTCTGTTGACGCAATCAAATCGGCCATCATCGTAGCCAAATCGCCGATCGATTCAG
>JBGTNV010000142.1:0-6460 GCA_041742875.1 Saccharimonadales bacterium (SeqCode)
TCAAAAACACTCCTGAGACAAAACACATTCCCGTCATTATGATGTCTGCCGCTAAAGACATAGAACAGATTGCGAAAGATGCCGGAGCCGACGGCTTCATTACCAAGCCATTCGAGATGGATCATCTACTGTCAGTCGCCGCAAAACACATAACTAAGCGCTAAGCCTGTCATAGTCCTGTTTATAGGCTATACTGTAGTCATTGGAGGATTCAGAGCTTATGTATAAGCCAAAGAGGAAAATCCTAATCATTGACGATGATTTTGATACCAGGAAGTCAGTAAGCCTAGCAGTTAAAGAGCTGCCTCAATTGGATATTGAGATTACAGAAAGCTCCGATGTTACCTCGGGAATAGAACAATTGGAAATAGTGAAGCCTGATGTTATTATCCTCGACTTGCACTTTCCAGGTAAAAGCGGGTTTGATTTCATGGATTTAATGCACGAAAGTAAACACCTGTCTGAAACTAAAGTGATTATGATTACCGTGGATGATACACTCGAGAACATTTTTAAAGCACAGTCTAAAGGAATCGATGTCTATCACTTTCTAGGCAAACCTTTTAATATTTCAGACCTCCGGGCATTAGTTCTAGGCTTGTGCCTGCCATCCAAAATATGAGTTCGTTTAACGTCCAGCCTATAGCAATGATCAATGGGCAAATGAAACGGGTTCGTCCAGGCTAAAGCCTACTGTTTCGTGCCGTATATAACGAGAAGGTTTTGGTAATCTATATTATCGGGGACGGCACTTAGTTTTTCGTACGTAGTTTCGTTCATTAGACTCTTCGTATTCAGACGATGGATCAGGCCGACGGCGTGGCCCAGTTCGTGCACGGTCGGTACCAGACGGCCGTTTGGCGGCTCTTGATTTAGAATATCCGTGTACAGCGTGATCGTGCCGCCTACCCGGTAGCCGCCCTGTTCCCGGCCTTCGAACTCGCCGTCCGTATCGCCGCGGCCGGCGTTTTTGGAAGCTACCTGTACACAGTTCGCCGCTGTCGGGCAGGTGTCTGCAGCCCGGGTATCAAGACACACGCTCCGGCCCCAGTATTCCGCACCTTTTTTGATGTAATCAGCGTGCTCAGGAAGCGCTGCGCCTGTAACGAAATATATTACTACTTCCGCGGCAGTTCGCTTCCAGGGTGTTTCCGGAGAATCGCTCCGGTCCTGATCTTGTAATTTTTGGCTGGCAGACACCACACAGACAGGTTGAGGTTGAGACCCGAACTTTACGGCAGCCTGGCCGGAAGCATCCGCCTGCCCGGTTAGTTTCGTCACGTTGCCGGCCAGAACACCGGCTTCGGCTTCGGCGCTGGCAACAAAGGTCGCGGCACCGGAAAGTCTGGTATATAACTGGGCTACCAGCAAGCCAAACAGCCCGAAACCACCTACCACTAGTATTGGCAGATAGGATTTTCTATATATTTTTATATGCGAACGCACGGCCATGTTTTTGCGCCTATCGGTTTATGCTATTGAGTATTGATTAAAGCGGCGAATCGGTCAAGGGTTTTCGTGATGGCACTTTGTCCCGGCTAGTACCTCGCCCCACCTAGACCTTAAACACAATGAGTTAGGATAAGCTGCGGCATTCAGCAGATACCCCGGTATCTGCTGAATCAGCAATGAGAATAATGAAATGGATTCAATGTTTGCAATTGTACTTATATAGCTTCATACTAAGCAAACTAACTTATACCGCTGAAGGGCGAAATGATTCCAGAAACACCGAACCTAAACCGAGACCAAGACGTGTCAGATATACCAAAAGACGAGTGGACACCTCTTGATCAACAAGAGCTGAGCGACACGCAGTGGACAGGCGATCCGCAAGCGCTACTGCCTGAAGCCAGCCAACCGCCGCCTTTGACAACTTTCGAAATACTGGCTGAGCCCGCTCAGGCTGGCGTATACACGGCAGAATCAAGAACATGGCATACAAACTATACCGGTGAAATGGACTCATCCGGCGACCGCGATGATTAAGCCTAAGGTGATATGCTGAGTATCAGCCTATGCCCATCCTCATTGCCAGCTCAGTTCTTGACCACGATTGTGTCGACGCAGTCGTAAATTATCTCCAGGCAAAAAACCGTGAAGTGCTAGTGTACCAGTCGGACTCTGTTGCCAATGGGCAGCATGATTTTAGCGTCCGCATTGCACAGGACGGCCAGGTTCGCATTTCCTACTGCGGAGAAGAGATTGAGCCGTCCCGGTTTACAGCAGCTTGGTACCGTCGCCCCAACAATTTCGGCCTCACCAACGACCACTTACGTTCGTATTCATTGGGAATCGAATATAAAAAGCTGCAACAATTCTTATGGCAGAGTGTTCCCGATGCCGCCTGGCTCAACCACCCCGAGAAAGTCTATAGGGCAGAGGACAAATTTAACCAACTGGTCGTTGCCAAGAAGATGGGCTTCGGCATACCGGAAACAGTAGTAAGTAATAGCTGGCAACCCATAACCAAGATACAGGCCGACTCACTGACTTTCAAAATGCCCGCATTATCGCGTCGCCTCACTCCCCAGGGGCTTATGGTAATGTATTCGAAAATACTTGAGAATAGACCGACGACTTTACCCCTGGACAGCCTGCCATATCCCGGAATATGGCAGACGCATATTCCGAAGAAGCGCGAGTGGCGGATAACCGTAGTCGGCGAACAGGTTTTTAGCACCGCTATCTATACTTCAAAAGGTGCACGCGATGATTGGCGCAAACATCAGCTGATCACTAAAGCAGTACAATTCGTTGACGAGCCAGTACCGGACGTTTTTGCGCATAAGTGCATACGATACACGAAAAAGTTCGGTCTCGTCTACGGCGCTTTCGATTTCATCGAAACACCCGATGGATCAATTATCTTTTTGGAGATGAACCCGAACGGTCAGTACAGTATCGATAAAACCATACCCGACCCGCATATCACGCAAGCAATCGGCGAAAAACTCATACAGTTAGATGAAAAGAATCGGCATTAATCTAAATCTGGAAAGGCTCTTGTCGGTTGATGTGTGGTGTTGAAAATTGGGAGCAAAGCGCTCTAGACCAAATTATCCATTCAACTTCCACCCGTCTGCACCGACAAGAGCTTCGTGCGGTAATATGCCTGCGGGTGTCTGATTCTTCGTACATAAATCTAATTTGCGTACCATTTCGCGTACCTATTTTGTACAATATCAGATCTCTGACGCAGATATACGATACACCGTCATCCGTACCCACAGCAAACTACAAATCTAGGGATAAATCCGGGACGAAGGGTAGAGCCGGGGGCTCATATCCGAACGGTTGCCCGCTCCTGATCAGATATGAGCCGCCCGGAGATCCCTTCAGGGACCCTGGTTATTTTGGATCGGGAGGGTCTTCTACCTCAGGAACTACTTCTACCGCTGCTTTCTCGTCAGCCTCGACATACACCCCATCTGACGAGTGCAGTTCTGCCCCTCCGCTGTCGGATTGCACTTCATTCCCCACGGGTAACATCTCCTAAATAGTCGTGATGGTACAGTGACAAAAAGAGCATACCACAGGCACCCCTTTTCCGCAATTCCATGGGCGTAGACCGTGAGACTACACGTGACGTTCGCCCGGCAAAATGGCACTACCAACATCATTCTTGCACTATTACAGGCATTAGCACTGAATTACTTACTTCTGCCGGGCTCTAAATTAGCTACGACGAACGCCGTCTGAACAGCCAGGTCGTTATCGGCACAGAGATAACGATTATCGCCACACACCATATCGCCGCCAACCATCCGGAATCGCCCATCGGCGTACCTACCAACCATGACCGCATCGCATTCATCACGTGGGTTAGGGGCTGGTTTTCGGCAAATACTCGCAAAGCAGCCGGCATAGTATCCGTTGTAACGAAGGCGCTGGAAATGAATGTTAGCGGGAAAATCAAGACAAAACCAACCCACTGGGCTGCTTCTAAACTTTTTACGAGCAACCCCAGGATTGCCGACAGCCAGGATATGGCTAGCGTAAACAGCATCGCCAAACCTATTACCAGCAGCCACTCCGTTAGCCCGGCGTTAGGGCGGAAACCTACCGCAAAGCCAACCACAAGGATGATGGCACCCGATATTATGTTGCGGACAAGGTCGGATGCAATATGCCCCGTAACCAAAGCGCTATTAGACATCGGCAAAGAACGGAAACGGTCTATGATTCCCTCTTTCATGTCAACCGCAAGATTGATGGTGGTATAGTTCGCGCCGAAGGCGAGCGTCTGCACTAAAATACCGGCAAACAAGTAATTAGCGTAGCTCACCTCTCCCGTATCGATAGCTCCGCCAAGCACGTAGCGGTTAAGCAGCATAAACATAATAGGAAACAACACCAATGACATAACCTGGTCCAGGCTCCGAATGATATGCGTGGTGCTCCGCTTGGCCATTATCCAGGTATCGTTTAAAGCCCAAAGGAACCGCGATGAAAACATGCTATATACTTTGTCCACTATTTTGCTCCCTTCTGCTTTTTGTCGTCGGATTTTTCTTCCTGGCCCGTGCTGTGCCCGGTCAGCGACAGAAAGACATCGTCAAGCGTTGGACGCCGAAGTTCAACGCTTTCCACCTCAATACCTAACGCACCTAAACGGTTGAGCACGTCTTTCAGCTCCTTTACACCGCCCTTCGTGGCAATACTCAACAGGCGCCGTTCGCTTTCGATAACCAAATTCTCGTTATCGATAGCTTTTGCGGCGTCCTGCAAGCTGCTCTTGCTTGAGACAATGATCTCAAGATGATCTGAGCCTATTTTTGCCTTCAGTTGGTCTGCCGTTCCTTCGGCGATAACTTCCCCGTTGTCAATAACTATGATCTCATCGGCTAACTGGTCCGCCTCTTCCATATACTGAGTAGTAAGGAGAACTGTTGTGCCTTTCCTGACAAGCTGCTTGATCATATCCCACATGGTTATGCGGCTCCGAGGGTCCAGTCCCGTAGTAGGTTCATCCAGGAAAATAATGGGCGGCGAAGCAATCAGGCTCATCGCGAGATCCAAGCGCCTTCGCATGCCGCCTGAGTAGGTTTTGACCGCCCTTGTTGAAGCTTCTACGAGATCAAACTGTTCCAGCAATTCGTCAGTGCGGCGCCGGGCATCTTCCCTGGACATCCGGTATAGCCGTCCGATCATGTAAAGATTTTCCTGGCCGGTCAGATATTCATCTACTGCCGCGTACTGGCCGGTCAAACCGATACTGGCTCTGGCCTCACTGTCCTGCCTCACAATGTCATAGCCATTAATAACCACCCTGCCGCTATCCGGCCTGAGCAGCGTGCTCAATATACGCACAGTCGTTGTTTTGCCGGCGCCATTCGGACCGAGCAAGGCTAAGACCGTACCGCGCCTGACAGTAAAGTCGATGCCCTTTAAGACCTTTTGGTCCTTATATGATTTATGCAGGCCTTCGACTACAATCGCATCATCTCGGCCATTTCGACCTTTTTGGCCTTGTCGATCGGTTGTTTTTTTATCAACCACACAGTACCCCTCAATGTTTAACTTAACATCTGTTAATTATCCACAATTAGGCGGTTTTTCGCAATCTAAGAAAATAAACCGCACATCATGATATTGACATTACATATGTTTGTAGTATAATCGCTAACATTATGAGAAACACTACTGGGTTCGCACAAACACTTCAAAGACTAATGCATGGCGGTGTTGCAGCCCTCCTGTTCGCAACACTACTTATAGGATTTGCCCCTGTACCCGCAGTCCAGGCAGCACCGGCGGCAGTAGTCAACCCTGATCTTGAGCAAGTTACCGGCACCACGCCAAACTGTTATGCGCAAGCAGGTTGGGGCGACCACACGGTGTCATGGGCCTTGTCGGCAGATACGCATTCCGGCAACACCGCGCAATCAGTGACGATTAGCGACTATATCGGCGGTGACCGCAAACTTATGATGTCCGAAAACGCTACCTGCGCCCCGGCGGCTACACCTGGCGAAACCTACCAGCTTTCTGCCTGGTACAAGTCAACCTCGGCCAGAAATTCGCTGACCGTATTCCGTCACTCTGTAGCAGGTTGGACATATTGGACGGACTTGGCGGCACTGCCGGCAACCGCGGACTGGACACAAGCTACCGGCACCACACCCGTGGTACCTGCCGGCACCGACCAGATTTCTTTCGGTATCTCAATTTCAGGCAACGGCACCCTCGTTACTGACGACTACGCTTTTGTACAAACCGGCACTACACCGACTCCACCTCCGGATCCGTCTCCTACTCCAACCCCGGCACCGACACCTGCTCCTACTCCCACGCCAACACCAATTCCAACCACGGAACTCTCTAAGAACCCCAGCTTAGAGGAAGGCGGTAATCCTCCCGCAGACTGGTTCCTGGCAGGCTGGGGCGATGCGGCAGTAAATGGCGCAGTAACAACGGACGCGCATAGCGGCGACCGCGCCTACGCCGTTACACTAAG
>JBGTNV010000143.1:0-10833 GCA_041742875.1 Saccharimonadales bacterium (SeqCode)
AGCTTGGATGGGAGACTAGTTGTTGAAAATCGTCCTGCGGGTGAGTTCCATGTAATCGGGTATCTGTCTTTTGAATAGGCTACGGATCTCGAAACCGCGGCCTTGGAAGTTACCCTGGTTGCCGCTGCATGAAGTTCCCCACCACCGTAAGATATTTTCGCCTTGGCCGATTGCCTCGTATACATAGCGCTGGCCGGTCGGACAGAAGCCACGTTCATCTTTGGGCGCGGCGGGGTTGCCGCGGGTGTAGCCTGCCTGGTTAAGCGCATGCAAAAATTGGCTGTAGGCCTCGGTGTTGTTCGGGTAGTTTTTAGCCTCTATTACATCGCCCTGGTAACCCTGGAAGCGTTCATACAGCACTAGGTCACGGCCGACGGTAATCCGAACCTGCTGGTGCTGGGTATCAGCTACGACCGGCCCGTCCATTGTCAAGCGCATGACTGTATCGGTAGTCGAGTAACCAGTCAGATCAACACTGCGCGGAGTTTGTTCACCGTCGCCGCCACCGCTAAATATCCTGATAATCAGGACAAACGTCAGCACGATAAGCCCAATACCGATCAAAAATCCAACTATATATCGCATAACTTCTCTCAACCAATTAGGTTGTTGAAACTAATAATATCACATTAGCCTCTATTTTGCAAGGATTTATGCAATAACCGCTCGCTCCTCTAGCGGCCCTTTACCTAAATTAATACTCGAACCTTGGGCGGCACATTTGCACTGTTGGCACTTGATACCGTTCGGATTGCATAAATTCGACATTGGGATGTGCAAAGGCTACTACCGACACCCGGTCACTGCTACCCCCAACTACTCGTCCTGCATACTCAGATGCAACACTGCCAGGAGATTGGAACCCGGCATGATAGCAGGCCGGCAAGCCTTGTACTTCATCCGGCAAGCTCCCGTCTTGCAGCCCATGCCAGCCTGCTCCCAAGAAGAAGACCGCGCTGCCCGGCTCCACATCCATAGGCCACAGCCCATAAGTACGAAGAGCGGCTACCGATGCCCGCCGCCGCAGGGAGTCAGCTCCAACGATTAACCTTTTTGGATACGGTGCCGCGGCCATATAGCCGTGATGCGTCTCAAATATATGCAGTGCAGCCAACCCCTGGTCGGCATGCCCCGTCACTACCTCCGTACCAGCCGCAACAGCCTGGGCACCGATATAACGCACCGTACGAATGTGGAAATTCCGTATACCGGTACTTTCCGGGAAAACAACCTCGTTGAGCGCCTCAGCACCTAGGCTTGATAGCGCTAAACGTACGCTGGACTCGGACTGCCTGAGCATTGCTTCGTGCGCCGGCCAGAAAGTGCGCAAAAGCTCCGGTTGACGCCATTCCGGTATAATTTCTGCGGCCCTATCGCGCGACTGGTACCCGGCATGCAGCCAGACTTTATTTTCAGCACTATGCTGCGGACCGTGTACACCAAATAAACCGGCATTTACCGGAGGATCATGGACCGGCTCGACCAGCTTAAAATCGAGGCCCGTCCGCACATCCGGATTACAAATCGTCAAGCCCATAACTTGCGTGGCAAGCCTCGCGTACGCCGCCCGATCGGCCTCAGACATCTCAAACGGCACATGTACCCAGCCCTGCGCTTCGATTTCGGCGGCAGCCTCTGCGCTCGCCATACGCTACTTGGAGTTTAGCATAAAATACCGTCCCACTACCGTATCGTCGGGCGGAACTACGTCCAACTTCTCCAGAGCTGCCAGATCAACCCACTGGAAGTCGTCGTGCTCGTCGCTCAGAACGATATCCTGACCGGATGTTTCACAGACAATAAACACGGCTACGATGTGGTTTGGTTTACCTTTTATGACGGGGAACCACTCACCGACGAATAAAGGCTGGCCAGGCACACAATCCAACCCCGTCTCTTCAAGCACCTCACGTTTTAGGCCATCCATGAACGGCTCGCCGGGGTTGATCCGTCCGCCGGGAAAATGGTAACGACCGGGGTGTGTACCATCTTCATAAGTCGAAGCTTCGCGCAGCATTAGGAGCTTGCCATCACGAACAATAACTGCTTTCATGGCTACCCGCTGTACAACTTGTTGCTCTACCATAAGGCTCACTATACTACGTTAAACGATCGAGTGGAATCATTTATTCTGTACGCACCAAATATAGCTTGTTACGAAAGGCACCGCGTTCATCTGCTTTGCTGAGGCGCGCAGCTTCTAAGGCTTGTTGGCTGGCGATAGTGTCTGCCAAAGCCAAAACTACCTCTTGAATATCGGCCAGCTCTTCTACATTCGGGGTTTCTGTGAATTCAGTGCATTCCTCTTGGAGCTTCTTGACCAACTCCTTAAAGTATTCTTGGTCGCTTAATATTCGAGTAACCGGCACTTCCCCGTTGGCGATGATGATATCCGGAATTTTATCCCGGACCAGTTTGTTATGCGTTTTGCCCATGCCGCAATATCCTTTCTAGCTCTGCTTTAAACTGGTCGAAAGACTGGTAATGAATGGATTGCATGCCGGTCGCGCGAGCGGCAGTACAATAGGATTCACGGTCGTCGGTAAAAATGCACTCCTGCGGGCTGACACTCAGGCGGGCGGCAGTGACTTTATAGGCCTCCGGGTCTGGTTTGGCGTAGCCGATTTCTCCAGATTCAACGACCAGGTCAAAGCAGCGGCTGAGTTCTTCTGCCGCAAAGCGGCGCCCCATACTGCCGCTGCCGACATTGCTCAGTAAGGCTGTTTTGTAGCGCGGACGAAGGCTGGCGATGTACTCCATAAGGGCAGCATCTTTGGCCTCGCCTTTATTTTTTTGGGCACGGAATTCTTCTACCGTTATACCGAGCAGGCCGGCGATCTGACGGTTTGATTCGGGCGGACTGAGCAAGCCGCGGTTGTTGGCTTTGATGATATCGCCTATCCTGTCGGCTGCTGCCGGATCCCTGGCGCGCAGTTCGTTACAGATCACCTGCAGCGCATCGGTAATAATGACACCGAAACAGTCGAATATAAGGGCTTTGATCATGCGACTACTGTACAGGACTTACGTATTTTAGTGCAGTTCGTTCGAATACTGAGCACCGAAGCGGAGGCGTACTTGTAGAGTACGGTGAGCATCGGAGCGGAAGTGTTCGGGCGAAATGTGCAAAATGCGTAAGTCCTGTGTACACTTCCCGGTTTTCCATTATCGACCTTGTTATATCTCTCGCCAATCATATGCAACATTCAATCGGAAGCTGTCAGATTCCAGATGGCTTCCAGTGCCAGCCGGTAAACTTCCGGGTTGCGCGAAGAATACTGGGCGCGGGTTTCGGGGTTATCCATATCGGCGGCCAGATCGCGCAGGCCCATCCAGCGGGCGCCGTCCACTTCGCTGGATTGCAGCTCCAAACGCTCAAGATTGATATCACGGTGGGCTAGAAACACAATATCGTGCTCGCGGTGCGTTTTGCCGGACACTAATGGAAATTGGTCGGAGACGGTGCCTATTTGGGTCAGCTCCTTCGGGCTGACCTGCAGACCGATTTCCTCGCGCAGTTCGCGGACAGCCGTAGCAATTGCCGAATCGCCGGATTGGATGTGTCCGGATATCGATACATCCCACATACTGGCGAAAGCGTTGCGGTCGGATGAACGGTGTTGCAGCAGTACTTCCCCCTGTGAGTTATATATCCAGGCTAATGCTACCCGGTGCCAAAGTTCCCGGGCATGGACTTGCGGCCGCGGCAAAGTCTGGCCAGTAGGATCACCCTGTTTATCATATATATCTATGAGTTCGTCGTGCATCGTGTTTTCTATTGTACCGTATACGGCTGGCATTGTGCCCGCAATAGTTTACAGTTCGCCCCAGTTGTCGCCGATTTTTGTATCAACGGTAAGCTTGACCGGAAGTTCGGAGTAGACGGCTTCCATGGTACTGCGGAGCAGCTTTGCGACGGCTTCGGCGTCGGACCCGGGGGCTTCTACCAGAATGGAGTCGTGGATCTGGAGGAGCGTGTGCGTACCGGGAAACTCAGCTGCGAGCCGCTCCTCGACCCGGACCATGGCAATTTTCATCAAGTCGGCTTCGGTGCCGGGGATGGGCATATTCATAGCCGCGCGTTCGGCGGCCTGACGTACCATAAAATTACCGGAATGGATGTCAGGCATCGGACGGCGGCGGCCATGAAGGGTTTCGACGTAACCTTCGCGGCGGGCAAACTCTTTCAGCCCGTTCAGGTAGGCCAGCAGCGGACCGCGGACTTTGAAGTATTGGTCGATGAAATGCCGTGACTGCTCGAACGTCATGCCGGTAGCAGCGGATAAGCCGTGCGGACTCATGCCGTAGAGTACGCCGAAGTTGATAGTCTTGGCGGCGGAACGCATTTGTTTGGTAACATCTTCGATAGCCCGGCCCTGCACCTGAGCGGCAGTAGCGGCGTGGATATCGGTGCCGCTGTTGAATAGTTTGATCATACCCTCGTCGCCGGACATAGCGGCGGCCAGACGGAGCTCGAATTGAGAATAGTCGGCGCTGATGAGCTTCTTGCCAGCGCCGTCCGCAGACCGGCCGGCCACAAACGCCGTACGGACGCGGCGGCCGAGGTCGGTACGAGTCGGGATATTCTGCAAGTTCGGATCGATACTGCTAAGGCGGCCGGTCTGGGCGATAGTCAGGTGAAAAGTAGTGTGAACACGTGATTTTTCATCGGCCAGCTTCGGCAGCGTATCGACATAGGTATTTTTGAGCTTGGCAACCTCCCGGTACTGAGTGATGAGGTCGATGATAGCGTGTTGGCCGCGCAGTTTGTCCAATTCGCTGGCGGCAGTACTATAACCGGTCTTACCTTTTTTGATACCCTGCTTCGGCAGGTTCAGTTTGTCAAATAATATCTCTGCTAACTGCGACGGGCTGCCGATATTAAATTCCTGGCCGGCGTGGTCGTAAATTTGTTGCTCCAGACTGGCGATGGAGGCGTCGATTTCCCCGGCAAATGTTTGCAAATAGGCGGTATCCAGTTCTATACCCTCGTATTCCATACGGGCCAGTACCGGGATAACCGGCCATTCAACATCTTTCGCCAGCTCCGGCAGCTTCGGCACTGCCTGTAATGCGGCTTCTTGTTCCGATTGCAGTGCGCGAATAATAGCGATAATCTCGGGTGCGCGCTGCTGCAGTTCATCGTCCGGCAGGTTTTCGAGCGGAGAACCTTCGTAACCGAGATCGGCCTGGGCCAGCTCGGTCAGTGTTTGTTCGCGGCGCAGGCTGTTGAGCAGGAAAGCACCGATTAGCACGTCGTGGCCGACCGGCGGCAAAGTCCCTACAGTCCCCATACCAAGGCCGATTAGGGCTTTGAGGGTAGACTTTACGTCGTAGCCGACGAGCGGGCTTAGGGTCTGTAATTTGGATCCTAGCGCAGTACGGTTGAGCTTGTCGGCTTGGAAGGTGTAGAGCGTTTTGGGATCCGGACTAACGTAGAGCCACCTAAGGTCACGGCCATGCTTGCCGGCACAACGGCTGTAGACTACGACCTCTTTGGTTTGCGGCAATTCCAAGCTGGCAAGCTTGCCATTGGTATCGATGATAGTCCGGCTCAGCGTCGGCAAAGTCTGGGACGCTGGCACCGTCAGGCCGGAAGATTCGGCGTATTGCATGACTTCGGGCAACTGGCGCACCAGGCTGCGGAATTCCAGCCGTTGCAGCAGGCCACGGATTTTCTCCGGGTTGACTTTGCTGCCGTCCACTTCCGCTAGGTTGAGTTCGAGCGGCGCATCGCACCAGATGGCCCCGAGTTTCTTGCTGAGATAGGCCAGATCGCGGCCGGCTTCCAGCTTCTTGCGCATCGAATCTTTGAGCAACGCCAGGTTATCGTAAATACCGTCGAGCGTCTCATATTGCTGCAACAGTTCGATAGCGCCCTTTTCACCTACGCCCGGCACGCCGGGGATATTGTCCGATGAATCACCCTTCAAGGACTTCAGGTCCAGGAATTGTTCAACTTTTATACCGTATTTGGCCTCAAAGCTGGCTGGCGAGAATAATTCTATGTTGGTAAGGCCCTTCTTTAACGCAAAAACTTTAACGTGCGGGTTAATCAACTGCAACATATCGAGGTCGGATGTCACAAGCAGCGTATCTATATCGCGCTTGGCCGCCTGCACCGCCAGCGTACCCATGATGTCGTCAGCCTCATAGTCGTCCAGCTCGTAGAGCGGCCAACCGAATGCCTGCAACAACTCGTGCAGTACGGGGATTTGTTCATAAAAATCCGGCGGCGCCGGTTTGCGGCCGGCCTTGTATTCCGGATACAGAGCCAAACGCTTGCGGATATTGGTTTTGGGCTTGTCCCACGCCACGGCCACGTAGTCCGGCTTAAGCCGCTTGATGATTTCTAAAGCCAGTGTCGCGAACCCGTACACCCCGCCCGTCGGCGTACCGTCCTTGGTGCTGAGGTTCGGCATGGCGTAGTAGCCGCGGTAAAACACCGACTTACCGTCAATAATAACGAACTTCTTAGCGGACTCCTGGTCGGATTTCCCTACCGGTTTCTGGGTGATATTGCTGCTAGATGTCCCTGACATAAGTTCCAGTATAGCCTATTTTCCCTGTTACAGCGGCTAGTCGCCTGCGATAGCCCTCAGGCGTTCCCGGTGTTCACCGTTTCGCAGTTTTTTTAACACCCTTTCTTCGATTTGACGGACACGCTCCCTCGACACCCCGAGAGGTTTACCAATTTCGTCGAGAGTTTTTGGTTCGCCGCCATTGAAGCCGTGCCGCTCTTGAAGTACCCAGCGTTCCCGGGGTTCGAGCGTATGCAGTATTTCATTGAAGGTATCGCGGCGAAGATCAGCCATTACGCTAGCCGTTACTATGTCTACCGCATCCGGCTGGTCAGCGTCTACGATCTGGTCGCCGAGCCGGCAGCTGCCGTCTTCGCCCGTTTCCATATCAAGGCTGGCGGGCTCCCTATTGTAGGATAGTTGCTCTCTGACCTCATCGCCAGTCATACCGCCGCCAACTTCTTCGGCTATTTCGCCAGGCGTCGGCTTGCGGCCGAGTTTACTGTACAGTCCCCGCTCGGCACGTGTCACTCTATTTACTTTTGCGCCTATACCCACCGGCAAACGCACGGTCCTGCCCTGATTTGCTATCGCCCTGGTGATACCCTGACGAATCCACCAGGTGGCATAAGTAGAAAATTTATAGCCTTTAGCGTAATCGAATTTTTCAACGGCGTGCCGGAGTCCGAGATTACCCTCCTGGATAAGGTCAAGGAAGGCTAGGCCGCGGCCGTTATACCGCTTGGCCAGGTTTACAACCAGCCGCAAGTTCGCTTCCATCAAGTGGTTCCCTGCTTGTTCGCCATCACGTATCAGCCATTGCAGATCGCGCCGCATTTGCGATGATAAATGCTCGCCTTCCAAATCGAATTTCTCGTGGGCATATAAGCCGGCTTCGATGCGTTTTGCCAGATCTACCTCCTGTTCGGCATCTAGCAGTTTTATTTTGCTGATACTATTCAAATATATTCTTACCGGATCAATCGTGGCAACATTCATGCCATTGGTATCCGCTTCAGCTATTTTAGACTCTGCCGCTTTAACCCTGGCCGTACCTTCACGCTTCACTGCCCGGGCAGCCCGGGGCGGCTTTACGACCATCGATCCAGGCGCTTCCAGTACTTTCATGCGGCTAGGCGAGCGGCCGAGTCTTCTTGATTGTACGTGTTCGTAATATGCACGGACATATGGGTCTTGAAGGGCCTCTGTCCCCCCTAATGCTGCAATGCCTGCTTGAACTATTGACCGCGCTGTGACTACCGAAATGCCGTGATCTCGCGCTACCGTGCTTCGGTTTGGCGGTTCGCCATTGTTGCCGTATTTGAACACCGCACCCACGAGGCTGCTCGTACGTTCGTCCATGCCTTTGTCACGCAATATCGCCGCGACGAGCGCCGAAGTCGCCACAACCTCCTCGCTAACACCCGCCTCACCAAGCATAGGCTGACCCTCAGGAACCCCGGGCTGCTCAAACTGATGATCTAATTGCAGCAAAGCTTGTTCTGACATAATTCTATACTCTCATCAATGCCTACCTTTGCGCAAGCATGACCGGCTAGTCGGCAACCAGGCCGCTTAGCTGCTCCCGGTATTTACCGCTTCGCAGTTTTTTTAACACCCCCTTTTCGATTTGACGGACACGCTCCCTCGACACCTTAAGCTGCAACCCGATTTGGTCGAGAGTTTTCGGTACTCCGTCATCCATGCCGAATCGCTCACGTATAACCAGGCGTTCGCGGTCTGTAAGCGTACGCAACACGTCCCCAACCTGATCACGAATAAGATCGGCTGCTACTCTATCGGTTATATCCACCTCGTCCAAATCTATAATATTGTCACCAACCCGAAGACTACTTTCAGCGGTTACTTCCTGATCCAGGCTAATGGGATCACGCAGGTGGCCTAGCAGCTCTTTAACTCTCTCGCCGGTCATGCTTCCTCCGGCTTCGGCGGCTATCGCATCCGGCGTCGGCTCGGTTCCGGATGCTTCATACAAACGCTGCCTGGCCTTTCTAACTGTGCTTGCCCGCTCAAACATGTGTACCGGCATGCGTATCGTCCTGCCCTGATCTGCTATCGCCCTGGTAATACCCTGACGGATCCACCAGGTAGCGTAGGTAGAAAATTTGTAGCCTTTGGTGTAGTCGAATTTTTCAACGGCACGGTCGAGTCCGAGGTTACCTTCCTGGATAAGATCGAGCAAGTCCAAGCCGCGGCCGGCATGGCGTTTCGCCAAACTTACTACCAGCCGAAGGTTCGCCTCCAGGAAGTGATTCTTGGCGCGTTCGCCGTCACGCACTATCCATTGCAGG
Source organism: Saccharimonadales bacterium (SeqCode) (assembly GCA_041742875.1). Lineage (GTDB taxonomy): Bacteria > Patescibacteriota > Saccharimonadia > Saccharimonadales > UBA4665 > JALQUD01. The sequence continues at coordinate 8,834 of JBGTNV010000143.1, forward strand.
TCGCGCCGGTCCTGCAACGACAACCCGCTGCCTAGCCTGTCGCGTCTTTCGGCAGCAAACAAGCCGGCTTCAATGCGTTTTGCAAGTTCGACTTCCTGTTCGGCACTAAGCAACGGGATTTTGCCGATTTGATTTAAGTAAACCCTTACCAGATCGACCGCGGCAACATTCATGCCGGTAGCGTCTGTATCCAGATCCTCGGGATCCTCCTTTGTAGTCACGAACCCGTCTTCATCTCCGAACGTTCCTGATCGGGCGCCTCCGGCCGCTCTCATACCTAACTCGCCCAGTATTTGCTCGCGGGATGGCATGGGACCCCTTCTCCTTTCTTGCTGGTGTTCGTAATACGCGCGGGCATACGGGTCATTGTTGAGCACCTCTGTCCCCTCTAACGCCGCAATGCCCGGTTGGATAATCGATCGGAGGGAGTTCGGGGAACGTTTGAATCTTGCCGCTATGACGACCCGGGGCGGCGGCTCACCGTTTTCATCATAATCAAACAGTGAAGCCACCAGGTCGCTATCCCGATCGCCCATACCCTGTTCACTTAGTATCCGCTTAACAAGTGCTGAAGTCGTTAGAGTTTCCTCGCCAACTTCTCCGCCCGCTGCTTCGATTGCAGGCTCGGGCCGGCTTTCATCCGGCCCATCGTGCTCATACTGATCAAATTGATCAAATTGCGGTAAAGGTTGTACTGACATAATTATATGGTCTCATCAATATGCACCTCTGCGCAAGCATAAGCAGACTCTTCTATCACAGCAGCCTTATTATAGTAGGGCCTTCAGCCTGTCCCGGTGCCTGCCATTGCCCAGCTTAGTGATTGTCCTCCTAGACGTTCGGCTAACCCTATCTCTAGATATTCCCATTCTTTGCGCGATAAATTCGTGTGACTTTGGTACGCCGTCATCTAAGCCGTAGCTCATACGAATCACCTGGCGTTCTTCATCATCTAGATCGAGCAATACACCGGCAACGGAGTTAGGGAGGTCGCCTGCTACTACCGCGTCACCCGGATCGATTGCATCAGCACCCACGAGCACGTCGCCCAGAGAGCTACCGCCTTCGTTGCCTACTTCCGCATCCAGGCTTACGGGGTTACGCTGTAACTTCTGTAGGTCCGTGACATCTTTGGCTGTCGTACCTTCGCCAATTGCACCGGCTAATTCATCCAGCTTCGGCGGGCGGCCAAGTTCTTCTGCCAGGCTATCCTCAGTTCTTTCTAAACTACTGAGCTTGACAGCTACACGTTTCGGCACGACGAAAGCTCTGGCTTGTTCTCTCAAGCCGTTGCTGATCGCCTGGCGGATCCACCAGGTAGCGTAGGTAGAAAACTTGTAGCCTTTTTTGTGGTCAAACTTTTGGACGGCACGGTACAGCCCGAGGCTGCCCTCTTGGACGAGATCAAGGAGTCCAAGGCCGCGGCCGGTGCGACGCTTGGCCAGGCTCACTACCAGTCGCAGATTAGCTTCCATAAGATGGTTCCTGGCACGTTCGCCGTCGTCTACCAGCCATCGCAAGTCGCGCCGCATCTGCGGAGATAATTTCTCTCCATCCAGGTCAAGTTTCTCTCCGGCGAATACGCCGGCTTCGATGCGTTTTGCCAGACCGACTTCTTCTGCGGCATTGAGCAGCGGGATTTTGCCGATTTTCCTCAAGTAATCGCCTATCGAGTCGGTTGAGACATTGCCCGATTCATCGTCTTCAACACCTTCTTCAGTTTCGGCTCTGACTTCGACTTCAGCTTTGACTTTGACTTTGACTTTGGCCGCTCTTTCCCGGTCCGGCTTCGGCTCTGCGCTTGGGGACACTTCCACGCCCAGCAGCGACATACGACGAGGAACACGGCCGGACGACCCGGAGTGATGACGGTCAAGTAACAATCCGACGTAAGGATCCCCGAGAGCGACAGTGCCTTCTAGCTGCGGAATAGCCGACTGAAAAATCAGCCTGACTGTTTTCCGGCTCAGTCTAAATATCTTCGCTATCTCGTCGCGGCT
>JBGTNV010000144.1:0-6706 GCA_041742875.1 Saccharimonadales bacterium (SeqCode)
CGCCGCCGACTACCGCGGCGACCATCGTATCGCCGGCCAATGGCCAGGGCTTCAACAGCATCCCGGTGACGGTAACCGGTTCGTGTCCGCCGGGGACGATCGTTAAGATTTTCTCAAACAACATCTTTGTTGGCTCTACTACTTGTGACGGCGGCAGCTATTCGCTCCAGATATCATTGTTCAGTGGCCGGAATGATTTGATAGCGCGGGTATTCGATACGCTCGACCAGGCCGGGCCGGATTCACGGACCGTGACTGTCACTTTCACTGATCCGCAATTTGCACCAGTTGGCAGCCAGGTGCTGTTGACCAGCCAGTATGCCCGCCGGGCCGTTGATCCCAACCAGACGTTGGAGTGGCCGGTTATCCTCAGCGGCGGTACCGGGCCGTACGCCTTTTCGGTTGACTGGGGTGACGGTACGCCGGCAGAACTGAAAAGCCAACCGTTTGCCGGGGTCATCACCCTGAGCCACATCTACAAGAATCCGGGTATCTACCGGGTAATATTCAAAGTCGTAGACAGCAACGGTTCGACTTCTTTCTTACAGGTTATCGCGGTGGCGAATGGCGCCGGCGGCACAGACCACACTAAAGCCGGAGCTGACGACAATAAGACGGTAATTACCCAGACCCGTGTGTTGTGGGAGCCTGCGGCTGCACTATTAGGGTTGTCGGTAGTTACCTTCTGGCTTGGACGGCGGTATGAATTGGCTGCACTACGCAAACGCATAGAACGCGAATACCGCTAGCGGGGGACATACATGCGCACATTGCGACGCTTTTCTGCTCCGGTGCTCCTCCAGCGTACTGCTAGTACGCTTCCGTCCGCTCCTCTCAGAAAACACCACACTGCACACATGTATGTCCCCCGCTTAGTGTGACCTGGGCTGTACGGGGCCGGTAAAGTTTGCTAAAGTTATGTAGTTATGTCTAAGAAAGTTTTTGTCGGGATGTCCGGCGGCGTGGATTCTTCGGTTACGGCAGCTTTGCTAGTTGACCAGGGGTATGACGTCACCGGTGTCTATATGAAAAACTGGAGCCAAGATCTGCCGGGTATGGTTTGCCCGTGGCGGGAGGATTATCAGGATGCCAAGCGGGTCGCCGTGCAGCTCGGTATACCGTTCAAGCTGTACGATTTCGAGACGGAATACCGCCAGAAAGTCGTTGACTATATGGTTGCCGAGTACCGGGCCGGCCGGACGCCGAACCCGGATGTCATGTGCAATGCCGTGGTGAAGTTCAAGCTTTTCCTTGATACCGCGCTGGAGGATGGGGCAGACATGATCGCCACCGGCCACTATGCCCGCATCCGGCACTCATCTGAGCGTCAGCTCAACGTTAAACTCCTGGCTGGTATTGACAAAAACAAGGACCAAAGCTACTTCCTCTATCGCGTTACGGAACAGGCTCTCGCCCGCAGCCTCATGCCAATCGGTGAGTACGAAAAGCCGCGGGTGCGTGAGCTGGCCCGTACATTCGGCCTGAGTACGGCGGACAAAAAAGACAGTCAGGGTATCTGTTTTGTCGGCAAGGTCGGTATTCGCGACTTCCTGCTGCATGAGCTTGGGCGCGGTGGCGAAAAACTGGTACCCGGCGTTATTCTGAACCAGAGCGGGCAGACGGTCGGCAGCCACGACGGCGCTCTATTCTATACTATCGGCCAGCGCCACGGCCTGCGGGTTGGCGGCGGCCTGCCGTATTATGTCACCGGCAAGGATATGGACGCGAATGTCGTCTATGTTACGACTGACTTGCAGGACGGCAAGCTCTGGAGCCGGGAGCTGCGGCTGGCAGATATGCATTGGATCAATAAAGTTAGTGTCGTCGATAGTATCGATAGCGTTAATGGCACTGATAGTATCTATGGCACAAATGAAGGTAATAGCGAAGCTGCAACCCAAGGTTTAGAGAATCTAAGCGTTCGGACACGGTACCGAGCGCCGCTCGTGCCTGTTATAGGCATAGAAAGGCAGGGCGCCAACTGGTACGTGCGGTTAGCCGAGGATGTGCGGGCCGTAACTCCCGGCCAGTCGGCGGTGCTGTATGCGGGCGATACTTCCGACTTGTCCGGACACGACCGTTGCCTGGGCGGAGGCATCGTCGTATAGTCCGCTCCGGGTACCGTATTAAATTTTGCCGTGTACAGGCACGAGCTGTTAAGCTGTATCCAAAAGGGGTGAGCAGCTATGCCAAGGAAGATAATCCGCAAACTACACAATACATTCATAACCCATAAGCCGCTGAGCGTCGCGGTTATCGCGACAGTAACCGGCTTGTTTGCCGCCGCCGGGTATTTCTTGACCCAGCACGGTTCGGCTGCTACCCATGTCATCACGGCTGAAGCGGAAGACGGCGCGCCGGCCGGCGGTGCTGTGCCGCTGTCCCAGGTGCCGGACGCCTCCAAAGGCGGGGCGATTCGCTTCGGAGGTACTGCAAGCACGGAGACGCCGGTTTACAAGGCCGAAGTACTATTGAGCGGCCGCAACCGGCCATGGGATATTGCGTTTTTACCGAACGGTGGGTTTTTGTTCACGGAACGTGCCGGAACCCTGAGCTTGTTTAAGGACGGCGCGGCGTCGCAGGTAGCGGCGATTAGCGATGTCAAAGCCGGCGGCGAGGGAGGTTTGATGGGAGTGGCGCTTGACCCGCAGTTTGCCCAAAACCGCTCCATCTATACCTGCATGAACAGTACGGCCGGCGATGTGCGGATCGTGCGCTGGCGGCTGGCAGACGACGCGGCCGGCTTGCAGGACAGACGCGACATTGTTACCGGTATCACGGCTAATCCGTCGGGCCGGCATTCTGGCTGCAGGTTGAAGTTCGGGCCGGACGGGAACTTGTGGATTGGCACGGGAGATTCGGCAACGGGTACCCAGCCGCAGCAGCCGAAAAGCCTGAACGGCAAAATTCTGCGGGTTGACCGTGACGGCGCGGCGGTGCCGGGCAATCCCGGCGGCGGGTTCGACAGCCGTATATATTCGTACGGGCACCGCAACACCCAGGGCATCGCTTTCTTTCCATCGGCCAAAAACGGTGTATCGGGCATTAGTTCCGAACACGGCAGCACGGTAGATGATGAAGTCAACGAGCTGCGCACGGGCAACTTCGGCTGGGCTCCGCCGGACGGATACAACGAAAGCGGCGTGCCGATGACCGATCTCCGGCGTTTTCCCGACGCCGTTCAAGCTATCTGGTCGTCCGGCAACACGACGCAGGCAGTATCCGGCATCGCAATTATTAATAACTCCCGCTGGAAAGGATGGGACGGTGCCGTAGCCATGGCCCTCCAAAAGGATCAGCATCTCAAAATTCTGCGCCTTGACGCCCGGAACAAGGTTACGAAAGAGGAAAAGATACTACAGGGCACCTACGGTCGTCTGCGCTCCGTTACGCAAGGTCCCGACGGCAACCTCTACGTCACCAGCGATGTCGGCAGCAACAATGACAAGATTATCCGGCTGACGCCACAGTAGGGTTGCAAAAAAACGGCCCGGTAAGTTTTTGATAATACAACAAGCCATGAAAAAAGCCGCGGGAGTGATGGAGGGAGGGGGGTGGAGAAGTAAAAAACTGAAGTTGGTAATAAAACCATCTATGACATCTCTGTCTACCGTCTGTCTACTATCTTCATCAACCTGACTCAACCTCGTTTCGCTCGCGCGGCTTACCCTACAGGCCAGACACATCATCGATGCGTATCCGTTGGTTGATTACCTGAAGGGTGTTGTCTGTCTGTAATCATTGTGGGATCAGTCGTGTCTCCAATCGGAATAGCGTGCAATGCGTGCTCGCTCAATCTTCCGCAGCCGGCAGCCTTGACTCACCGCGATTGCGATTGATGCCGCAATCATAAAAGTGAGAAGTAGGGGGATAGAGTTGAATGGTAACCCACCAATGGCTAGCCACCAGTACTGGCATAAAACGAGTACCACGGTGGCAAGGACCGCAATCCAGAAAATTCTCCTGGTTGCATACAACCGACTATCGACGATCATCATTCCACCTCTCATTTAGCGGACGGGTTGTCGGGTCGGGGTTTGCTATAGCGGTAGGCCAGTAAGAGCAGCACGGTCCCAGTTAGGAATGCTGACAGGGACGGCAGATACATTACCGGGAAACCTCTCGGGCTGATTACGAAGAATGCGCTAAAGAGCATCGACACAAGGAAAAACAGCCACGCTGACGCGAGAGCCGAACCAACACGGCTCTTGCTGCTTGTTCTTTGTGGCGCGGATGCTTCCACAATTGACTCCTTAAAGATCGGTGAACGACTGTACGTTCATTGATGTCTGGACAGACAAACTAATAATAACACAAAAGAGTAAGTAAAGCAATAGCGCAGTAAAAAATTACATAACGATACAAAGCCATGAGAAAAGCCGCGAAAGTGATGGGAGGGAGGGGTGGTGGAGAAGTAAAAAACTAAAGTTGGTATCAAAACCATCTGTGAGTCCATAGTAAGCAACTCTGCCTAACATCTGTCTTCTGTCTACTATCTTCATCAACCTGACTCAACCTCGTTTCGCTCGCGCGGCATTGAACCTTCGGTTTCCCCTGTGGCACATATGACACGCAAAGTGCCGGGGCCTCTTTGTAGCCGAAGGTGTCCGTCAACGCCGGATCATTTGAGTAGTGACTTACGGCCCATCATGGACAAAGCTGTCCATATGGCGGTAGCCAACATCCACGAGGTGAACGCCTCGCGGAAGTCCGAATCACCTCTTAGTCCCGGGTGGATGTAGCAGATTATTGCAACTGCTGCCAAGATGGCTACGGCGCGGATAGCGATTGCTACCAGCAGATCCAGCCTGGCGGCGTTTATGACTTGTTCCGTCACAAAGATGCCGATAACTACCCCGATCCCCAGCAGAAAATAGTCGAAAAACAGCATCGATGCCGTTTCCTTAAACCATTCAATCACTCCGGTGTTTCCACTTGCCATGTCAGTCGCCATATCTACGGCAACAGCAAGTGCCAGGCCGGTAAGCGGTTCGTTGATCATGGGATCTTCCTCTCGTGCGGCGTACGCGGATGGGAAGGTGCGGTGAAGGCAGGTTCCTTCTGTTAGTCGTCTTGACGGACAATACTAACATTAGCACAAAAATCTCGACTTGTCAATCTGCTTACCTCTGTTATACTATAGATTGATGACAACACAAGAAATACGCGCGGCATATATAGAATTTTACAAAGCTCGCGGACATAGCGTGATCCCCAGGGCGTTGCTGGTGCCGCAAAATGATCCCACCACACTCTTTACCGGCTTCGGTATGCAGCCGCTCGTACCGTATCTACTAGGGGAGACTCACCCGGAAGGCGTCCGGTTGGTCAACACCCAGACTTGCATTCGGGCACAAGATATAGAAGAGGTTGGCGATAACCGGCACACTACTTTTTTTGAAATGCTTGGCAACTGGTCTCTCGGGGACTACTTCAAGGCCGAGCAGCTGCCGTGGATATTTGAGTTCCTTACCGACAAAGTCGGCTTGGATCCGGCACGGTTTTATGTGTCGTGCTTCCAAGGCAGCGAAATGTACAGAATACCGAAAGATACCGAATCAGCCGAGATATGGAAACAGCTCTATAGTCAAAAAGGGATTGATGCCGGCGAGGTAGAAGTCGGTTCCGAAGCAAACGCTGCGACAATAGGAATGCCAGAAGGGGCTAAAATATTCTTCTATGATGCCAGTAAGAACTGGTGGTGCCGGAACGGTAAGATTGAGGATATGCCGGTAGGTGAACCGGGCGGCCCTTCGACCGAAATGTTCTATGAATTTGATTTCGTCGAGCATAACACTGACTACGGTGAAAAATGCCATCCGAACTGCGACTGTGGCCGCTTCGTCGAGGTTGGCAATAATGTTTTGATGGAATATAAGCGGGTAGAAAGCGGTTTTGAACCGTTGCCGGCAAAAAATATCGACTTTGGCGGCGGTCTTGAGCGTATTGCCGCCGCAGCAATAAACAGCCCTGACGTATTTCGTATCAGCCTGCTTTGGCCGATTGTGGAGAAGCTCGAAACTTTGTCGGGCAAAACATATGACAGCCACACCAACAGTATGCGTGTTATTGCCGACCATTTGCGCGGTGCGACTTTCCTGGCTGTCGAGGGAATCGTGCCGAGCAACAAAGAGCAGGGCTATGTCATGCGCCGCCTGTTGCGCCGGGCAATCCGTTATGCATTTGATCTTGGTGTTGAGCAGAACTTCCTGGAGCAAGTCGTACCGGTCATCGCCGACTTGTATGCGGATGATTACCCCGAAGTCGCGGCTAACCGGGATAAAGTTGTTGAAGTGTTGGTGAAAGAGGAAAGGGTCTTCCGGCAGACGCTGCGAAAAGGCTTGTACGAGTTTGATAAGATACTCATGCTTGATGAGGTGACACCGGACAAAGCACTCAAAGCATTACGTTATGAAGATACTCTGACCGGCGAAACGGTTTTTAGGTTATATGATACCTATGGTTTTCCGGTTGAGTTGTCGAAGGAAGAGGCATTTAAGCGTGATATTACGATAGCTAAGGATGCTAACGAAGTGTTCGATAGATTAATGACCGAACAACGGCAGCGCTCGCAAACCGCCAGCAAAGGTACCTTCAAAGGCGGTCTTGGCGGCCAGACTCTCCAACACAAAAAATACCACACTGCGACTCATCTGATGTACCAGGCCTTGCGTGATGTTTTAGGCGGCCACGTAGTGCAGCATGG
>JBGTNV010000145.1:0-7838 GCA_041742875.1 Saccharimonadales bacterium (SeqCode)
AATCCTTCTTAAGTGCCGCCAGTACTTCCGGCTTCTTTTTTGCCACACCCTTACGAAGCGTATCCGCCTGGCCGCCGGAAAATCCGCACATCTCCTTTGCGATCTGCATCACCTGCTCCTGGTATACCAGGATGCCGTAAGTCGTTTGCAAGGCATTTTTCATTTTTGGGTGCAGAAACTTTATCTCCCGCAGACCGCGTTTGCGGGCAATGAAGTCCTCAATAAACTGCATTGGGCCTGGCCTATAGAGCGCCGCCATAGCTACAATATCTTCAAATACCGTTGGCCTCAGCTCCTTCAAGTAGCGCTTCATGCCGGCCGACTCCAACTGGAAAACACCAGTTGTATCCGCATGCTGGAACAGCTCGAATGTCTTGGGGTCATCGAGCGGCAGCCTGCTCAGATCAATTTCTACACTATGAACACGCCTGATGATACGAATGGCATTTTTGATGATAGTAAGGTTGCTTAACCCTAAAAAGTCCATCTTTAACAGTCCCAGTTCTTCGATCTGACCCATAGGAAACTGGGTAGCCACCACACCTTTCTGCGCCATTTCAAGCGGCACATACTGAACCAGTTCCCCGGGCGCAATCACCACACCGCAGGCATGCACGCCATGGCTGCGGATAGTGCCTTCCAGTGCGATAGCCAGGTCAATAACTTTCTTGGAGGTGTTATTGTCCTCGTATTCACGTTTTAAGTCGGCGTCGTTTTTAACGCTGATCTCCAAAGGTATATGCCGGCCCTGTACTGGTTGCGGAATAAGCTTTGCCAACCGGTCTGCTTCGGCATAGGGTACTTGCAGCACACGGGCTACGTCGCGGACCGCAGCACGGGCAGCCATCTTACCGAAGGTTACTATGTTCGAAACCCGGTCTTTGCCATATTTCTCTACACAGTACTGAATAACCTCCCCGCGGCGGTCATCCTGGATGTCAATATCAACATCGGGCATCGAAATACGATCCGGATTCAGGAACCGTTCGAACAGCAGCCCGTAAGTCAGCGGGTCTATATCGGTGACTCTTGTAGCATACGATATGATCGAGCCGGCGGCCGAGCCTCGTCCGGGGCCAAAGATAATACCCTGATCCTTGCCCCAGTTGATGAAGTCCTGGACGATCAACATGTAGCCGTTGAATCCCATGCCGTCGATGACCTGCAACTCATACTCGGCCCGCTCTAACACTTCAGATTTTAGCTGCTTTTTAATAGCCTCGGCGCCAAGCTCAGCCGCCTCTCCGCGCGGCATATCCAAATACCGCTCCGCCAGCCCGCGGAATACCAACTTATCGAGGAAGGTTTTTTCGGTTTCACCGGCCGGAACCGCAAACTTCGGGATCAGAATTCTGCCAAGTTCAAAGCTCAGGCCGCAACGGTCGGCAATTGCCCTGGTGTTGCGGACGGCATCAGGCCGGAACTTCCCCCAACGTGCGATAATTTCTTTAGGGTCAGCCACATGCAGCTCAAAATCGCTCAAACTCATACGCTTTTCATCACTAAGGAACGAGCCGGTTTGTACGCACAAAAGTATTTCGTGCGCCGTCTGGTCTTCGTGACTCAGGTAGTGTGCGTCACCCGTCACCACCGGCGGAATGTCCAGCTCATCAGCCAGCTTTAACAGGCCCTCGTTAACGCGCACCTGCTCGTCCCATTTGCTCGGATGGTCCGGGTGGCCATGATCCTGCACCTCTATGTAATACCGGTCGCCGAAAACACTCTTATACCATTTGGCAATCTCGACCGCTTTGTCGTACTGTCCCTGCCGGATATTGTCGCCCAGTTCACCGCCAATACAGCCGCTCAGTATTATCAAACCTTCGTTGTACTGCTCCAATAAACCATGGTCAACGCGCGGTTTGTAGTAAACACCCTCCAAGTTGGCAATAGTACTGAGCTTCATTAGATTCTGGTAACCGGCTTGGTTCATCGCCAAAATAATGAGGTGATAGTTGGTTTTGTCCTTCCCCGGCTCTTTGTCGGCAATCGTGCGGGCGGCAACGTAGCCTTCCATGCCGATAATCGGTTTAATGCCGGCTGCCAGCGCTTCTTTGTAGAATTCAATCGCTCCCGAAAGCGTGCCGTGATCCGTCTGCGCGACCGCCTCCATGCCGGACTCTTTGACGTACTTGACCAGCGCCGGCACCTTGGTTAGACCGTCAAGTAAGCTGTATTGGGTGTGGTTGTGCAAATGCACAAAATCAACGGATGTAAGCGCAGCGGCCATAAACAATACCCTCGTTTGTCATATCTATTATAAGCGCTTTGCTAGAGCTTAAGCTAGTGGCTAATCCGGTCTTATTCGCAACAAATCAGAAAATAATCTATAGGACTTACGCATTTTAGTGCAGTTCGTTCGAATACTGAGCACCGAAGCACAGGCGTACTTGTAGAGTACGGTGGTGTACGCAGCCGCGGAAGCATATATATACTAGCATGTATATGCTGAGCAGCGAGGCAAGAGGTGTAGCCGATGCATCGGAGCGGAAGTATTTGGGCGAAATGTGCAAAATGCGTAAGCCCTGTCTATTGCCGCTGCTTCTGGATCGTCTCTTGAACATTCTCTGATATAGGCCCCAAAAACGGCACTTGTCCCAGCACCGACATTATCCAGGCAAGCAACGCAATCACTATCGTAGCACCGACGACACCGCCCAACCCGGTTGCCACACCCTTCAAAAACGCCGTCCGGTACAGACCGGCACAATCCGGGTTGATAGCATCGTACAGAGCCGCAACCTGCTTGCCGATAGCCTCGTAATCCTTAGCAGTAGGCCGCCCGCCGCCCGATTGGGATTTTTTCTTAAAAAAATTGAACACCATGCATAATCCTCAGAACTTTCTCAAAGTCTCACCATGGCTAGGTATTTCGTTTTTTGATGTAGCTGCGCAGGTGTGTTACAGCCTTTTGAGCGTCAGTAACAGCCCGCTGCAACTCTTTGTCCTCGGCCCGCCCCTCGTGGACGGCGCTCAGGATTTCACGGACCATTTCTTTGACCTGCTTGGTTGCGTGCATGGCAATGTCAAGTTCATCTTTAGCCTTGCCGGACAATTTGTCGCCCCGGTCTTTGGCTTGGGCAATCGTGTCATTCAGTTCCGTATGCAGCCGCTTTAGTTGCCGCTCCGCCTCATGGATACCGACAGTGGCAGCGTCTTTAATGTCATTGCGGGTTTCCCGGCCGCTCTTGGGGGCAGTCAATATGCCTGTAATGTAACCGGCCACGGCCGCGAGAATGGCACTGGCTGCAAACCGGCGCGTAGAATCTTTCATACCACCGTTACTTCCTTCTATTAGAACCCTTATTTTTCGACTGTTTTGTTACTACCCGCACGATATTGCTGACGACTTTCATCAACGCGAGCGGTCCGGCAGCATTACGGAATGTATCCCCGACATGTTCGACGTTTTCGACAATATGCTCGGCTTTTTCGGTAATATGCTTAATTGACTGGAGGAGTTTGATGGCCAGAACCGCCACCACAATAGATAGGAGCAGGAGCACAGCTAATGCAACCGACAGAAATATGACCAGGATCTGTTCACTAGTATCCATGTTGTATCCGTAGTATACCGCAAAGACTGTAATGCTACAAAGATATACCGCCGAGAAGCGTTAGCAGCCGGCTATTCATCTGATTGACCGACTTTTGCCTGAAGGAATTTGCGGAAATCGTCAGCGATATCGTCACGCTGCAACGCAAAATCGACAATTGTCTTTAGGTATTCCAGTTTGTCGCCAGTATCGTGATACTTGGCATCCTGTAAGGCACAGGCGTACATCGGACGGCCCTCTTCCATCATCATGCTCATCGCCGGCTGGATCTGAAACTCTTGGCCGTCGGCCGGTTCAGGCAACCGGTCCAAGTAGTCGAATATTTCCGGGGTCAGCAAATACCCGCCGATGCTTGCCAGATCGGAAGGAGCGTTGGCACGGCCGGGTTTCTCGACTATTGTGTTCATCTTGACAATACCCGGTCGAACTTCCGCACCGCCCATCATCCCGTAACGCGCAAATTCTTTGTCCTCCGTGACGCGGATACAGGGGAATATAGCGCCGCCAAACTCTTCGTACAGGTTAATCATCTGGCTAAAGCGATTGGGTGACGAATCGATCAGATCATCGGCGTAGGTATAGATAAACGGCTCGTCGCTGATCAAATGCTGCACACAACGCAGCGGCGTCGCGTTGCCATACGGACCTTTTTGCCGGACATATACGAAATTGGCCAGATCAGCGACCCGCTCAACTTCTGCCAACAACGCGTCTTTACCGGCCGATTCCAGGTTTGCCACCAGGTCACGGTTCGGTGTATCGAAATGATCCTCAATACTTCGCTTGCTGTAACCGGTTACGATAATGATGTCACGGATACCGGCATCAACCAGCTCTTCGACGACATGCTGAATAATCGGCTTGTCTACTAATGGCAGCATTTCTTTGGGCATAGCTTTGGTCTGCGGCAAAAAACGGGTACCAAACCCGGCCGCCGCGATGACCGCTTTTCTAATCGGCACGATCTGTCTCCTTTGTAGTAAACTCATATAAAAACTTCTGAAAGTCAGCACCAATCTCCGGATGCCGGGCAGCCATCGCCACCGCGGTCTTCATGTATTCCAGCTTGTTGCCGGTATCATAGTAATCGGCATCGACGATTTCTTTGGCGATTACTCGCTTCCCGTCGTCAATCATAAGATTAAAAGCATCTGTGAAATAGAATTCTTTGCCCTCAGGCAATTGATCGTGCGCACGATGCAAATATTGCACCAGCTCCGGTGTCACAATATAAAAACCGAGCGCAGCAAGGCTGCTTGGAGCATGAGCACGACCGGGCTTCTCAATAAACCGATTCATGTCTACGGTGCCAATGTCCAATTCTTCGCCGCCAACGTATCCATATCTATCAAAATCATCGTCTTTCGCACGGCTCACGCAACCCAACACCGGCGCTCCGTATTGCCGGTACACAGACATCATCTGTTTGAAGCTATTTTCCTTAGCAATGAAGAAATCATCGGCATATGTATAAACAAACGGCTCACCGCCTAAATACGGCTCAGCATCCAGTACGGGCGACCCGGTGCCATAGAGTTTTCGTTGTTCGATAAACGCGAAGTTCGCCATATCCTTCACCTGCTCAAGCTGCTGCAAGATCGCCGCTTTGGACGGTCCGGCCGCCTGCAGATGCGCCGTCAAGCCGGCTTCAACCTCACCGAAATAGTCGGGCAAGTCAGTCTTGTGAGCGGCCGTCACGATGATAATATCTTCGATGCCGGCTTCAATCAGCTCCTCGACCACTATCTGGATTATCGGCTTGTCGACTAAGGGCAACATCTCTTTACTGAGAGTCTTAGTAATCGGCAGCATCCTGGTGCCGTACCCGGCCGCCGGAATCACTGCTTTACGAATCTTCGTCATACCTTTCCCTTCTGTGATTCCTTCTGTAACTTCCATAGCTTATACTCCCAGCTCGCGCTTAATCAAGTCCTGGGCGAGCTTGGGGTTGGCTTTGCCCTTGGACAGTTTCATGACCTGGCCGACCAGGAAGCCGATGGCTTTCATTTCTCCGTTGTGGATGTCGTCGGCAGCCCGCGGATTGGCTTCGACAACCTGAGTTACTATGGCCGCAATGGCAGCTTCGTCAGACTCTTGGATGTAGCCTTGCTGTTCGGCGTACGTTGCGATGTTTTCCGGCACCGTTCCGGATTCGGCAATCGCGGTGAAAAGTGCCTTGGCGTTCGTCGAACTCAGCTTGTTAGCTTTGATAAGGTCGTAAATAGCCGTCTCGAGTGACAAGTGAACTTCGTCGGCCAGCTTGAACCTGTCCTCACGAACAAGCGGAATCATAACATTAACGTACCAATTGGCCAAGAACTTTGCCGTATCAGGACGGTCCAAATACTGTTCGATATTCGGCAGGTAGCTGACAGCTTCATGCTCCAGCTCACCCTCCAGCAGTGAATCGGTCTGCGACAAGTCCAGGCCCAGGCCGCTGAGGCGGCGGCGCCATTCGTCCGGCATAACCGGCATCTGTGCCCGGATTTCCTCGACCATAGACTTGTCCAGCACAATCGGCGGCAAATCCGGATCGGGCATGTACCGGTAATCTTCGGCATTCTCTTTGGTCCGCTGTACGAACGTCCGTTGCTTCGCATCGTCCCAACCGCGGGTTTCCTGGGTAATTGTTCCGCCTTTTTCTAACAGCTCGACCTGCCGGGTAACTTCATATTCAATGGTTTTTTCGACCGTCCGGAATGAATTGATATTCTTCGTTTCGGTACGGGTGCCAAGTTCATTGGTCTTGCTGACACTGACATTAACGTCAAAACGCATATTGCCGTAATACAGGCTGCAGTCCGAAACATCAGCGTACTTCATGCGTAAATACAGCTCACGGACGTAGGCCTTGGCTTCGGCGGCGCTGTGCATATCGGCTTCAGAAACGATTTCCAGGAGCGGCGTACCAGCCCGGTTGAGGTCAACCAGACTGTAATCTTTGCCTGCAGGGTGAGTACTTTTCCCGGCGTCAGCTTCCATTTGTACCCGGTTTATCCGGACCTTTTTCTGTTCGCCATCGACTGCAAATTCCACAGTGCCACCTACGATAATGGGATGGGCAAGCTGTGTTATCTGATAACCCATCGGCAGGTCAGGATAGAAATAATGTTTGCGCTCAAAGTAGCTGTATTCCCGCGGCTCGGTACCCAAAGCGAATGCCGCCCGCACCGCCAACCGGACCGCTTCTCCGTTCAGCACCGGCAATGCGCCCGGCAAACCGAAATCAATATGGCTCACCAGCGTATTCGGCGGTGCCTCCCGGGCATCGTTGCCGATGGCCGAGAACAGCTTGGTCGCCGTTTTGAGCTGTACATGGCATTCTATGCCGATCGTCGTCGTATACTGCTTTCGCGCCTCGGCAGCAATCATGGTGCTCCCTCTCCAAATATTCCAGATCCCAGCTTTTTTCGAGTAAGTATCACTACAGCGCCCCCATGTCCTTCAACGCCTGCCGGAGCCCTAGCAGCGCTTTTTTGACATCGGCTTCCCGCAGCTGGGTATCTACCTCGTGCACCAGACGGTTGCGCAGTTTATGGGCGAACCAGACACCGTCATTGTCTGATATGTCGCGTTGGGCGGCTACCAGGCGCTCACCCATGGTCTTGCCCCTGTATTTGCGTTTTTTGAGCGCCTCATCCACTAGTTTGTCGGCGTTGATTATCGCCAGCGGCCAGGTCGCCTTATCCTTGCAGAAACCCTGTGATTCCTGCCATTTCTGCCGGAAATATTCCTTATTGAGCGACTTGGGCCGGCTCTTCAAGAACCCGGTACCGAGCACAAGTGCCAGTAAGGCTATAATCGCCAGAATCGCCGCGCTGCCAAGATCAAATGTCATAGTAAACTCCCGTCTAATCCTATTACTGTCTCTGCATGTATTGCTAATGCCAATAATGCCCGGTCTTGCCGTTGCGGCGCCATCAGCTGTAGTCCAACCGGCAAACCGTCAGCCTGGCCGCACGGTATGCTAACGGCCGGGATGCCTGCCAGGTTAGCTGATACGGTCATGATGTCGCCCATGTACATTAGCAGCGGGTCGATGGAGTTTTCACCAATTTTATATGCCGTAGTGGGCGCTACCGGTCCAATCAAAAAATCATATCGGTTGAAAGCGTCGTTAAATTCATTGATAAGCTTTGTCCGCACAGTCTGGGCGCGCTTATAGTACGCATCGTAATAGCCGCTGCTCAGCACATAGGTACCGATCATGATACGGCGCTTGGCTTCTTTGCCGAAGCCGATTCCCCGCGATTTGGCAAAGCTTTCCTCCAAGTTCGAGGC
>JBGTNV010000146.1:0-2787 GCA_041742875.1 Saccharimonadales bacterium (SeqCode)
CCTGGTAACCATGTTGGTAATAAGCCTAATAGTATTAGGCTTCGCAGCCATCTCCCGCCGCGAACAACGCCAATCCCTGGACCAGCAACTCAGCGCCCAAGCCTTCTACGCCGCCGAAAGTGCGGTTGAGGATGCCAAGAAAGCCATACAGTTAGCTTTGGCTTCAGGCCAGGGCCCGGTCGGCAAAGATAATTGCACCACCAATAATCTCGGAGGTAATTACCCGGTCGGTCCCCAAACTATTTTGGATAAGGACAACGATGTGTCCTATACCTGCCTGAAAGTTGATGTGGCTCCCAGGTCGGCAACGTATGACGGGGTGGGTGAAGAAAGCATTGTCGTACCCATCAGGGCCTCCGGCCCGATCGACCGGATAGAAGTTACCTGGCGGCCGACTACGCCGCCGCAAGGTACGCCGGCTGCCTGTCCCGGCACGGTGACAAATGAATTCAGCCCGCAGAGCGGGGCGGGCGCCTGGTCTTGCGGCTACGGCATGTTGCGCGCGGATCTGGTATCGACGGCTGGCGCCCTTAACCGTCCGGGTTTAACGGGCAACACGCTTGCAGGCGTGTATATGCCCACCAGCAACGCCGCCAATAATGGCCAAATATCATATGGCGCCAGCAGAGGCCAGCCAAACGTCGTTGCCGCCAAATGCGATACCGCTGCCTATGGACAGTGCCAGGTGACCATAGTCGGTTTGGGCGCAAGCAGGGAATTTTCCATGCGCATCAGTTCGTTCTACAGGACAAGTAACCTGAGTGTTATCGCCTATCAGGGTGCTACACCGATCAGCTTCTCGGGAACCCAGGCTGTTGTTGATGCCACCGGCAAAGCTCAGGACGTACTGCGCCGCATCCAGGTACGGCTGCCGCTTAAGCCATCCCCGGGCCTGGCGCCAAACTATGCCATCCAGAGCAATAACGCGATCTGCAAACGGTTCACTAGCACGTCGGGTGTTTTCAACATCTCGGGCGATATCGAGAATCGCGACAGGGGCAATCCGATGTGTAACCCGATTACTGACGGCAGTCCGCCGATACCTCCCTGTGTGCCGAACCACGATATCATGCTGACATTGGATACGTCGGGGAGTATGGACAGTACAATCAACAATAGTAACATCACGGCGATTGATCAGTTGAAGGCAGTGGCTTCGCAGTTTGTGCAAACAACCAACATTTCACCTACCTCCAATCGCGTCGGTATTGTACGGTTCAGCTCCGATGCCGAGCTTGGCGTGGGCCTTACGAGCGATCAGAATCAGCTGCTCGCGTATATTAGAACCCTGAATGCCGGCGGTGGTACTCAGTACTTGAAAGGTTTGAAGGTGACAGTTGATGAATTTAACGGTCCGCGCGCCCGTCCGGGTTCGCCGCGGGTCATTATATTCGTTACCGACGGCTCCCCCAGTGATTCCAAGGATCAAATACGGGCTACCGCCGCAAATATCAAAAACTCCGGTGTTCGCATCTATACCATTGGGATCGAGCTTCAAAAGGTAACGATTACGCTGCCCGGCGGAGGGGTGATTAGAACGGGCGGTTACGACGAACAGTTGTTGATAGACATGGCCGGCAACGGCGGCCGCTACTTCGTGGCTAACAATGACGCCGCTCTAAAGGCCGCGTTGCAGGGTATTTCGACCGACTTGCGCTGCGAACCGTAAAACGTGGCATAACCAGCACTACTCATCCGTGTTTGTCCAACGAGGTTTGGGTTAATAGCCCATGCCGGACGAACCGTCTCCAGGTTGGATGAATCGGTGAGGACAAGCCGGCTCAGGTAGCCCGGCGATGGAACCGCTCATGTACCGTCCGCAGATGCGGGTCGGTGACATGGGTGTAGATCTGCGTGGTAGCGATATTGCTGTGCCCGAGCATAGCCTGGACGGAGCGCAGATCGGCGCCATTCATCAGCAGATCGGTCGCAAATGAGTGCCGCAGCGTATGCGGCGACACATGCTTGGTGATTCCCGCCAATAAAGCATAGCGTGCCACAATCCGCTGTACGCTGCGCGCCGTCAGCCGGTGGAAATTGCCGCTCAGATCGACCCGCTTGCTGCCGCTATAGCGTACAAACAGCGGCTTGGTGTTGTCTTGGCGCTTATCCAGGTAACGCTGCACCCATTCGGCGGCTTCGGGGCTAATGAATATCGGCCGGTCTTTCTGGCCTTTGCCGCGCACCATAAATTCGCGACGCTTGAGGTTGATATGATCGCGGTCCAGCCCGACCAGCTCGCTCACCCGCAAGCCGCTGCTAAAGAGCAATTCCAGGATAGCCCGGTCACGCAATCCGTTGATTTTGTTCAAGTCCGGCTGTTCAAACAGCCGCGCCAACTCGTCTTCCGTCAGGAAAGTGACTTGGCGGCGCGTGGTTTTGGCGAGCTCGATCTTATCAGCCGGCAGGGCAGGTATGTTGCGCTTGGCACAGAACTTCAGGAAGCTGCGCAGGGCGATCAAATGATAATTGGTGGTCGATTTTTGCAACTCATCACTGGTATTGGTGCCAAGCCGATTCAGCCACAGCCGCCATTTTCGCACCAGTTCGGCGTCTATATCCTTGATGCTGATGTCACCGGCGTAATCAACCAGCCGAGTCAGGTAATGGTCGTAATTAGCCATAGTCTTCTGTGACCGGCCCTGTTCGATCTCCAGATACTCCAGAAAGTCCGTCTTGGCTTTAGCAAATAGCATAAGTTCATTGTAGCACCGGAACGATTCCGGTTTTCGGCCAGGCTGACCCACACCCACTTCTTCCTTCCCGGGGCACGCTCCGCGCGGCGTG
>JBGTNV010000147.1:0-3318 GCA_041742875.1 Saccharimonadales bacterium (SeqCode)
GTTCGTTAGTTGATAGAATCAATCTATGACAACGAGCAACCATTTGTTTGCGGGAGCGGCGATTGCGCTGACTGTACAACAGCCCGTTATGGCGGTACCATTGGCCTTGCTGTCGCACTTCGTGATGGACGCCTTACCCCATTACGGTTATAGCGGCCTGTTCGGCGACGCTTTTAAGCACAAATTGACTTGGGTCGTAGAATCCGTCAATCTCGTCGGTGTGCCGCTCTTGATCTACTTGCTCTGGGGTCAGAGCATATGGATATATGTGGGTGCCCTGGCGGCTGTCACACCGGATTTCATGTGGGTTTATCGCTACGCGCGGTACGAGCGCAAAGGCCTGGATCCCGGTGCACATCCGATAACGTTGTTCCATAAAAAAATCCAGTGGTGCGAACGGTCGTGGGGCGTGGCGATAGAACTGGTTCTGTTCGTACTGGGCATAGTACTGCTGGTAAAACTTGTAAGCTAAATGCGTAAGTCCTAAGCTGGGAGGATTCATTGAAAATCGCATGAAAATCACAGCTATCAAACAGCAGGTTAATCTAAAGGGACGTTATTCCATCTTTATTGACAATTCATATGCTTTTTCACTCAGCGGCACAGCCTTGTTGGAAAGCAAGTTGGCGCCGCGCCAGGTGCTGACACCGGCAGACGTCAAGCGCTACAAACAGTTGTCACAGGACGATAAGACCTATGCCCATGCACTGCGCTATGCCGCCGCGCGGCTCCGCAGTGCATGGGAACTACAGGGTTATTTGCAGCGCAAAAAAATTCCGCCGGAATTAAGTCAGGGTATATTGGACAGGTTAGTGGAGCTGGGATTCGTCAACGACGAGGAGTTTGCCCGTTCCTGGGTCGAAAACCGCCGGCTGCTCAAACCTATCTCTACCCGCAAGCTTCAGCAGGAACTCAAACTGAAGCGTATCAGTAGCGACATCATCGCCGAAGTACTCGGTGCCAATGCCAGTGCCAGCCAAGAGGCCGACCAACGGCCCCTGCGCTACCTGATAGAGCGCAAACGCCGCCAAACCAGGTACCAAGACGACCTCAAGCTTATGCAATACCTGCTGCGCCAGGGCTTCAATTACGACGACGTAAAATCAGCCATGCGTGAAACTCCAAACGAATAGCACGATAAATCTGTAGCTTTGACCCGGGATCAAGCCATGCCGGCGGTCGCGGCGGCCGGAGCGGTTTTAAGGAGATCGTTGATGATAATCCGTCGGTTCGTAATCTCGATAATGTTGTTCCGATCGATACTGAGTTGGCCGGCAGTCAGGCTTTTCAGCACCGAACGGCTGACGTAGAGTTTCTGGACAAACATGGTCTCTATTTCTGTAGCATAGTCCCCGACTTTGCCGACTTTTTCCCGGCTTTGGGTTTCGACCGGCATACCAATCAATTGGAAGTTCAGATCCAGAATATCTTTGAGTCGGACTAGTTCCGCCGGCTGGGCCAACACATCAACATCGTCTACTACAAATCCCTGCGGCAATATCTCGCGGATATCCTGGTACAGCAACACTGTCTGGGTTTTGCTAAAGATATCTTCGCAGTAAAAGCCTTCGATTTTAAGGTTATTTGGGTTGAAGATAGGCTGGCCGACCGTAGCGACGGGGGTACCCGTCCGGAGCGACATAACGGCTTTGTTGGCAAAAGCGCTACTAAGCTGCAACATAGCTACAGTATAGCGCTTTTTATATGCTGGACGCATGGATGTGGTACATTTTGGGCGTAAACTTGCGCTCCTCCTCCAGTGTACTTCCGTCCGCTGCTCGGTTTCCATCCCAAACTGCACTCACATCCATGCGTCCGAACCTGCTATACGGCTCATTCCACGACTTATTGCAAGTTTTCCTGTGGATAATAGGATGTGTAAAACTTGACGTGCTCCTGCTTATAGTTATAATCAGGTGCAGATATTGATATAGACACTCGGCCTTGCAGCTGATTGCTATGTTCAAATCAATACAAAAGTAAAAAATTAATCATAAGGAGGGTGGGTTCCTATGATCTCATCTATAAAACAAAAGTATTCGGCTCAGCGTCAATCAGGCGCCAAGTCGAGAGGTTTCACGATCGTGGAACTGCTAATCGTGATCGTGGTGATCGGTATCCTGGCCACTTTGGTCATCGTTACCTTCTCTGGCATCCAACAGAAAGGCCGTGACAGCCAGCGCCGGACTGACATCAATGCAGTAGCCAGCCACGTCTCCGCCTACTACGCCGACAAGGGTTACTACCCGACGATGGCCGACCTTAACAGCTCAACCTGGCGCGCCGCCAATGCCAAGGGACTTGACCCGGAAGCCCTGAAGGATCCAAAAGCTACCAGTGGTGATATCGCCGCCACTACATCGGCTACCGCCTATGGTTACACTGCCGCAACTGGCACAGCCTGTGACAACACTGCTGCATCAAGCGAGACAAACCAGTGTAGTACATACACACTGTCCGCTACACTTGAATCCGGCACGGTTTACACCAAGCTGAGCAACTAATCCGGCTAGCTGGGATGAAAAACCGGGGCACTTCGCCCCGGTTTTTTGTATAATAAACATAAGCATGAAAAAACAAGCACGATTTGGAGCACCCGGCAGGTTGGCTGCCCACGGTTTTACGGCTGTAGAACTGCTCATGGCGGCTGTGATTTTCCCGATTGTGGTAATCGGCATTGCCAATACTTACACCGCACTCAACCATGCCTACAAGACAGCCCGGCAACTGAATGAGATGTACGCCGTGCTCAGCGCCTGCCCGGAAATTGACCGGGCTTTGGAGTTCAGTTCGCTCAGCACTTCCTCTAACTGTTACCCGAACAACACCTTCGCAGTCGAGCATGGCCGCTCCGGACTAATTACTTATGGGCCAAATGTGACCGTGACCGACACCAGCGCCCTCGCCGCTGGAGACCCGTTGAGGTCCGTGCCTGATTCGAAAGTCATCGACATCAACGTCGCCTTTCCGCCGCCCAGCACCGCCTCTAACCTACAGTTAAAGATGCTTATTACCCGTAACGGCATCGGCCAACAATGAACTCCGGACTGCCTGCCGTTCCAGCTAACCGGCGTGAAGCCGGTTTTTCGCTGCCTGAAATGCTGAGCGTCCTGGTAGCTACGGTTATGTTCTCAGGGCTTATTATATACTTTGCTTTCAGTTTCTGGAGCAGTACCGCTACGCTTGAGAATGACATGAGCGCGTATGTTTCGCGGCTGAACGCCGGAGATATCCTACGCGACACCTTTAACGAATCCTCCGGCATGATCATACAAAACAGCCTTGAAGACAACAACACCCACAAACCCGACGCGGCTC
>JBGTNV010000148.1:0-3132 GCA_041742875.1 Saccharimonadales bacterium (SeqCode)
CGGGCAATCCGTTAACACTACCGACTCGGCTGTCCGCATCACCCATGTTCCAACCGGTATTGTCGTAACAAACCAAGACGAAAAATCACAGATAAAGAACAAACTCAAAGCTATGGGTGTCCTCCGATCCCGTCTGCTGCAAGCTAAAATTGACACCGAAAATGCCTTAGCTTCCAGTGAGCGTAATAAACTAATTGGCTCAGGTGACCGTAGCGAAAAGATCCGTACCTATAACTTCCCGCAAGACCGCATCACCGACCACCGCATCGGCTACTCGCGCTCCAACATTCCGGGAGCCCTGGCCGGCGACATCGACGACCTGATCAACGCTTTGCTGGCAGCCGAACACGAACTGATTACCGGCGAAAGCTAGCGTATGGGCAAGTATTTAGTCACCGGCTATCCCGGTACCGGCAAATCATCAATAGCCAAAGAACTGGCGAGACGCGGCCGGATAGCCTACGACACCGAGGCAATGCGGGGTTACATGCACGCCGAAGATCTTCAATCCGGTAAGCGTATTCCCATACCCCGGCCGGTACCGCGAGGATGGTTTGATACAACCGGTGCTTATAATTGGGATATTCTTCGAGTTACAACATTGTTACAGAAAGATGATGATGTATATATTTGCG
This sequence comes from Saccharimonadales bacterium (SeqCode), assembly GCA_041742875.1. Classification (GTDB taxonomy): domain Bacteria; phylum Patescibacteriota; class Saccharimonadia; order Saccharimonadales; family UBA4665; genus JALQUD01. The sequence goes on from JBGTNV010000148.1 coordinate 636, forward strand.
CCTTAGCCGACAATCAAGAGTCATTCTACGATGCATTTGATAAAATCTTCTTGCTCCTTCTCGACGAACCGCTGCTCCAGCACCGCATCGAACTTCGAACCACTACCGATTATGGCAAGGAGCATGACGAAATGGCCGATATTCTGCTTATGCACCGCCGCTTTGAATCCAGTCTGCTCAACGCCGGAGCTATTCCGATTAATGTACAGAAATCATTGCACGATGTGGTTGAGGAAATAATCCGTCTATCGCCATGACTGGCCCGACCGTCGGAAAAGTTCTGGTATCAGGCACGGCGCAATTACAGGACGCCGGAGTCGGCTCGGCGCGGCTGGATTGTTTAATTCTGCTGGAAGACGCTACAGGACGGGACCGGGCATGGTTATTGGCACACCCGGAGTATAAATTAACTAGTCCTCTGCTCCAGGAGTTGGAGGAAAAGCTAAAACGACGCGAAGCGCATGAGCCGTTAGCGTATATCCGGTGCGAGACTGAGTTTTATGGACGGGAATTCTATGTCGACTTCCGCGTACTCGAACCGCGGCCGGAGTCGGAAACGATGATTGACCTATTGAAGACCTTGGGCCTGCCCCAAGGTTCAGTGATCGTCGACGCCGGCACCGGCTCGGGCGCATTGGCGATTACCGCGAAACTTGAATTTCCATCAGCCAAAGTAATTGCCACCGACATCGATGCCGGCTGCCTGGCGGTCGCCCGGCGTAACGCTGCAACATTGCAAGCCGACGTCCGGTTCCTGCAAGCCGACCTGCTCGACATCGGGCTCAAAAAAATCGACGTTATTCTGGCCAACCTGCCGTATGTACCGGATAACTTCACTATCAACCGGGCGGCTATGAACGAGCCGCGGTTGGCAATATTCGGCGGCCCGGACGGATTGGATGTCTACCGGCGGATGTTCGGACAGATCATGGATATGACGGATATGGCACAGAAACCCGCCTACATCTTGGCAGAATCACTGCCGCCGCAGCACGGGAAATTAGCCGGGATCGCGGCCTCGGCCGGATACAACCAGCTACAGGAACAGGATTTTGTCCAAGTCTTCGCCGCAAACAAACAGTGAGCGCGTACACAGCTCGCCCTACTGCGCAGGGGAAGCTTCGAGTTTGACCTTAATATCCTGTTCCTTGCCGTCACGGAGAACTTTGACCGTAATGGTATCACCGACGCCGCTACGGGACACAGTAGCCGTCAGACTGTGCCGCTCATCGATTTTGACACCGTTGACTTGCAGAATGACATCACCGGCGCGTAAATTTGCTTTTTCGGCCGGGCTGCCGGGTATGATGGCCGGCTGACCGGTCTGATCAGCCGGTAATATGTAGGCGCCGCGCGTCACGCTCAGACCGAACTCCTTGGCGATATCATTGGTCAGCGGCACATAGCGAACACCGAGGTAGGGCTGCTTCAGCTCGCCGGTCTTGATGACGCTTTGGATCAGGCCGCTGATATTATTGACCGGGATGGCAAAGCCGATTCCTTCCGCGCCGCCGGCCACGGCCGTGTTGATACCGATAACTTCGCTGCCGGCATTGACCAGCGGTCCGCCGGAGTTGCCCTGGTTAATGGCAGCGTCGGTCTGGAACAGGTCCTGCAGGTTCTCCAAGCCGCCGCCAGCCCCGCCGCCCGCTTGAACATTACGGCCGTAGCCGGAAATAATGCCCGAGGTTACGGTATTCTGGAACTGGCCGAGTGCATTACCGATGGCGATGACGCGGTCACCGACTTTGACTTTGCCGGAATCGCCGATTTTGGCCGGTGTCAGCTTTTTGCCCTTGGCATCGTTAATTTTCAGAAACGCCACGTCCAACGGATCGCTTTCGCGGGTCCGCCCGACAACTTCGACCTCGTCAAGTTCAGTGCCGTCGGCCAAAGTAACGTTGACACTGGTTGTGCCCTGGGGCACGACGTGGCGGTTGGTAACAATCAAACCGTTGCCGGTCAGGATGATGCCGGTACCGGCACTCTGCCGCTGCGTCGGCACATTCCCGAAAAAATTATTGCCGGATGCTCGTTCACTGGTAACATCAATAGAGACCACGCTCGGACCGACCGTTTCGGCGATACTGCTGATAAGCTGGCTTTCACTGGAGATTACTTTTTGCTGGGCAGATCGGGACAGGCCGTTTTCATCTCCGTCCACACTGCCCTGGGACGCTCCGGCCATACCGCCAAAGAAACCGGCGGCCAGGCTCACTATTACTAACAACGCTCCTGTAAGCGCTTTACGTTTAGGCGTCGGATCAAGGTGCGGTTCAGGCACCGCAAATGCACTCCCGAATGCCGGTTCCCGTCCGATACTCGGTCCACGAACCCCGTCGTCCGCAGCAATTGCGGAATTATCGGGAGCATCTTTCTCCAGGCCTTTTCCAGGCCTTTTGCCTGCTTTTTTTTCCAGCGCACCGTACTGTCCATTATCCAATTCACTGCCTGCCATAATTCTCCTCCTGCCCGCTTACCTACATCACCGCATAAA
>JBGTNV010000149.1:0-1845 GCA_041742875.1 Saccharimonadales bacterium (SeqCode)
TGCCGTCCCCGGCGCAATGGAGGCCGGGCTGGTAAATCCGGTCTTTTGGATTTCAATGGCAATAGCTCTCGGCACTGCTTTCCTAACGGCGTTTCCGGTCAATCGCTATCTGCTTCAGCGGGGCCAAGGTCACGCCCTTATGGATAAATACCATACCAACGAAACTAACGAGTAGGCGAACCGCAAGGAGGCGAGATGAATCATTATGGTTATCACGACAATAAAGAGCAGCTACTCAAACGGCTCAAGCGAGCGGAGGGTCAAGTACGCGGTATCGCCCGCATGGTCGAAGAAGACACATACTGCATCGACATTCTCACGCAGGTTAGTGCCGCAGAAGCGGCATTAGATAAGATTGCCCTTGAGCTTATCCGCGAACATAGCAAGCATTGTCTATCCGACTCCGCGATGACTAGTGAAGACAGGCGGGCAAAGGCAGATGAACTAGTAAACGCGGTCGGACGACTGCTATCAAAATAGGGAGGAATACATATGCAAACGAAACCGCTGCTTTATGGAATTATTGGTTTTCTTCTGGGAGGTTTAATCGTATCAATCGCGGCTACCACTTTTGAAAAGCCGAAGAATGACGGTATGAGCACCATGGTTAGTTCGCTAGAGGGCAAGACCGGTGACGACTTCGATAAAGCATTTGTAGCCGGTATGATCGACCACCACCAGGACGCTATTGGTATGGCTCGTATGGCCGATAAGCAGGCCAGGCACCAAGAGGTCAAAGACCTTTCCAGGGCGATTATTGATGCGCAGCAAAAAGAAATTGATCAGATGCGGCAGTGGCAGAACGTCTGGGGCTATAGCGATAGCTCAAGTTCGCACAAAATGGGGAATTAAAAACTGATACAATACGCATATGGCCAAAAATGCCAAAAACGCGCCGGACGACCCGGTGAGCACGGGTTCGCCAATGAATTCGCAAGCACCGCACAAATATTTCGAAGACCAGTTCGACGACGAAACGGTGCTTTTCCTGTTTCGCAAACACCCGATTGTTATGCGGAAAGGTCTCGTCATCAGCAGCCTGGCTTTGCTAGTCGGACCGGTTGTCACCATGGCTTTAACCTACCTCCGGCCGCTCGATCCGCCCAGCTTGTCGTTCTTTTTTCTCAGCCTGTTGGCTAGCTTCGGTTTGGCGGTACTCGTGTTCCTGCCGTCTTGGATTGCCTGGCATTTCAGTGTGTATATCGTGACCGACCAGCGGCTGATCCAGATCAAACAAAAAGGCTTTTTCCACCGCAGCGTAGTCGATATGGGCTTGCGTCAGATCCAAATGGTAAACTACGAAGTTGCCGGTTTGCAGGAAACGCTGCTCGGATTTGGTACAATTATGATGCAGACACTGGTGGGCGATCTGGTGATACACGAAGTGCACCATCCGGCGAAAATTCAGAAAAAGCTCCTGGAAATCCTGCGCGACCAGGGAGTGAGCGCGGCGTCCTACGAAGTGCCGCCAAATGAGCTAAGAGACGAATTATATGAAACAGAAGATTAAGGGCGCACTTTCCCGCCAACGCTCGAAGTTGGCAAAATTGTCCAAATTGTCAAAGCTACCGAAACTCCGGCGCGGCAAAGATGACAATATGCTCAGCCAGGCAATCGAGAACTTGCCGCGTATTACTAACGAAACGGTGGCCGAGCACCGCGAGGAGATGTTGCAAAGCGCCCGCAAGTTCATCTACCCGCTACAGCACAGCCGGCGCTATATCGTCAAAGTTTCAGTCGTGCTCTTCATAGTCGGCCTGGCGGTATTCGGAGCATTCATACTAGTGTCGCTGTACAAATTTCAGTCGGCATCGACCTTTGTTTACGGTGTCACACGCGTCCTGC
>JBGTNV010000150.1:0-3417 GCA_041742875.1 Saccharimonadales bacterium (SeqCode)
GACGGGGGCTGTAGTGTCTTTTTTGGTGTTGTCATGGAAGAGCCGGGCGGTGCAGAACTTGCAGCGGCGGGCGTTCTTCGGGATTTCGCTGAGGCATTCGGGGCACTTCATGGTAGTGGGGTCTTCGGTCTTTTTGCCGCGGTTAGCCAGGGCGGTGAGCCGGTTTACGGGCTGGATGATCAGGAAAAAGATGACAGCGGCGGTGATGAGGAATGAAACGATGACATTGATGAAATCGCCGTAGTTGAAGATTTGGCCGGAGAATTTGAATGAGCCGGTAGCGAGCGTTTCTTTGCCGGAAACTGTCCCGATCAGCGGTGTGACAAAGTCGCGCACCAAGGCCTGGACCACGTTGTTAAACGCGGCACCGATGGCTACACCGACCGCCAGGTCGATGACATTGCCGCGCAGTATGAACTTCCTGAATTCCTGCAACTGCTTCTTTATCATCACGCTCCCAAAGTTAGGTATGAATAGGGCTATTTAAGCAGCAGGCATGTACTTAAATCAAGGGCGCAGTAATAGCGTGTCAGGTGCGTGTCAGTGATTGCGGTAAAAGTGTTACACTGGAGATAAGTTCTGAGGCGAGCTGTATTACAGTTATCTTCCGGGGCTGTGGTGGCTTTTCCATAATGCAGTAAATAGGTAGAGCGGCATACATAATGAGCTCAGCATCGCAACCAGGCGCTTCTCCGAAAAAACCGCGCCGTCAAGTAAAACAGATAGTGAGCAATGAGGAGCTTTTGGCGGGCGGCGCCGGACACGGCGAACTGTCGCAGACCAAAGTTTGGCCCAGGGCGGCCTTTTTTAGCAGTGCGATTCTTAGTATGTATAGTGCCGAAAAACGCTTGCGGGATCTATTTATGCAAGCTCCGGCGGCAATTGCCGTGGTCAAAGGCTCGCAGCATACGTACGAACTCGCGAACCCGCTCTACCAGAAGTTGTTTAACAGAACTGAGCAGCAACTGCTGGGCAAGACCATGCGCGAAGTGTTCCCGGAGGTGGCCGGACAGGGCGTGTACGAGTTGATGGACTCTGTTTTTGCTTCCGGCAAGCCATATGTGGCCAGCGAATTTCCTGTCGTGTTCGACCGCATGGGCAATGGGAGCATGGAAACAGGCTACTTCAATTTTGTCGTACAGCCTATTGGCGGTAATGACGGGAATACCGACAGCATCTTTATCCATGCTTTTGAAGTAACAGAGCAAATAGTGGTCCAAAAGCGTTTGGCCGACAGCGAACAGCAGTTGCGCTTTATGGCCGAATCATTGCCCCAGAAAATCTTTACTATCATGCCGGATGGCCGGATTGGATATGTTAATTCGCAGTGGGAGGAATATACCGGTATTCCTCTCGAACGTTTGATGGCCGAACCGCACTTACGCCAGGAAATGGTACATCCGGATGACGTAGCGAGGACAAACAAGGCCTGGCGGGCCGCGTTCAAGCGAGAAAAACCGCTCGAGCATGAATACCGGTTGCGCCAAAAAGACGGAGCTTACCGCTGGCACATCAGCCGCGTCAATCCTATGAAAGATGCCGACGGCACGGTAACCATGTGGATTGGATCCAGTACCGATATAGATGATATGAAGTATACTGCCGAACGCAAGCATGAGCTGGAAATTGAGACTGCAACGCTCACCAAACAAAGTGAGCAGCTAATGCAACTGAACCAGGCCAAAGACGAATTCATATCCCTGGCTTCCCACCAGCTCCGTACGCCGGCAACCGGTGTTAAGCAGTATATCGGCATGCTGCTGCAAGGCTATGTCGGTGAGCTAACCGATGACCAGAAAGCGTTTCTGCGCACGGCTTACGAGAGTAACGAGCGTCAGATACGTATTGTCAATGATCTGCTGCAGGTAGCGCAAGTGGATGCCGGAAAAGTCCGGTTGCAAAAAAGTATGATTGATCTGGTAGGGCTGATAGATAACATACTGGATGAACAAGCTTCCAAGTTTCTCGAACGGGATCAGCATCTCGTATTCAGGCCGGTTATGAAAAAACTGGTTGTACGGGCTGACGAAGACCGCATCCGTATGGTACTGGAAAATATTATCGACAATGCCGGCAAATATAGTCCCAGCCATAAAATTATTGCCGTACGGCTGAGCTCGCGCAAGGATACGGTATTAATCGCGATCCGTGACCAGGGTGTCGGTATGGCGGCCGGCGATATTGAAAAAATTTTCAATAAGTTCTCGCGATTGGATAATCCGCTCTCGATAGCAAGCGAAGGTTCCGGGCTGGGATTGTACTGGGCAAAGAAAATTATTGATTTGCACGGGGGCAAGATACGGGTCCGATCAGTAGCGGGTAAAGGTTCGACGTTTACGATCGTATTGCCGCTAAAGTAGCCAGGTATTACGCGTTTGCACATTTCGGGCGAAAACTTCCGTTCCTCACTCCATCGTACTTCTAGTACGATTACGTTCCGGTACTCACTTTTCATCCCAAACTGCACTAAACGCGTAATACCTGGTAGCAAAGGGCAGTGCATCGGAAAGTATATATAGCTTTTTTGACAAGTGATATAAGGTATAATAGCTAGGTAAGCAGGAGGGAGACACCTTGCGGGGCCGAAACATTTTTTATGTATATGGCGGGTTGGTTTTGGTGTATCTGGGCCTGACGTTTATTCTACCGCCCGACCAAGCGGCAGCGCAGCGATACCATCTGTCGGCGACAGATCTTCGTTGGCTGAACGTTACTGTGGCAGTACCGTTGATAGCTATATGGTTTGCGGCGTTTTACGGCTACGCTAAGCTGCGGAGCTATAGTCAGACGATCAAGTCCAGTCCTGAAGGCCGCCCGATCGTGACAATCACGAACGGCGTTATGGTGTTAGTATTGGGGTTGCCAATCGCATCGATTTTAAAGCGTATCCTGAAATATGCCGCCCAGCGTGACGACAGCGTAGTAGCCGCCGCCGCAATCGTCAGCAATTACGTTAACATGCTGTTTCCGCTGATAGCTTTTATCCTCATCAGCATCGGCGCCCGCCGCCTGACAGAGCTGAAGAAACAGCGTCCGCCGCGATACGCCGTCCATGGTATGGTCGTCTTGTTCTCGTTGATCAGCATAGGCTACACCTACTTTGTGCTGCATCTAGCGTTTATTGGCAAGGCGGATTTTAACGCCGTGTACCATATGCCAGTTTGGTTAGTCCTACTGACATTGGTGGTACCGTATATCTATATATGGTCTATCGGCCTGTTGGCGGTATATGAACTGCTCCTGTATAACTCAGCGGTCAAAGGCGTATTGTACCGCAAAAGCTGGAGCCTGTTATCGGCGGGCTTAGCTGTAGTTATCTTCTTGCAGGTCGCGGTACAATATCTGACGACGGTAACCCCGCAACTGAACCGCCTGTCGATAACTGCTATTCTCGGTGTAGTGTACGCGTTGCTGCTG
>JBGTNV010000151.1:0-5305 GCA_041742875.1 Saccharimonadales bacterium (SeqCode)
CTGCACCTAAATCAGCACTACTCATCTGTATTTGCCTAACGGTATTCGGGTTAATAGCCTGTTCAAGAGCCCATCAAAAATTTGGCAGGCGCGGCTAGCCGATTAGATATAGAGGTTATGAACGGACTATTTCTTGGCTGCTGTTTTTTTGGCGGCAGCCGGCGCAGCCTTTTTAGCTGGAGCCTTAGCGGCCTTAGCTTTCGCCGGGGTTTCACTGGCGGCTTTGGCTAATTTGGAGAGATGGCGCTTCTGGCGGGCGGCTTTATTGCGGTGGATGACATTCTTTTTGACGGCTTTGTCCACATTGCTCTGGACTTCGCGGTGAGTTGTTACCGAGGCTTTCTTATCGCTTGCGGTCCCGCCGGTTATTGCGCGGTGGAACGCTTTGAGCGCCGTTTTCAGGTTGCGCTTGGTTTTGCTGTTGCGCGTAGCAGCCTTTTCGGCGACGCGGACGCGCTTTTTGGCGGATTTGATGATGGGCATAGATGGTCCTTTAATTTAACGCTATTATTTATTGGTACTATATCAGATTAAGGGAGCAGAGTAATGTTTGTAACTGGAAGAAAACTATACGGAGGTTGGCGTTGTTTGTAAAGGGAGGGGGCTGACTGTTTCCCCTGACTACTTGTCTGACTACTTGTAGTTGCGGGCTATAAGCATATGTGATAAGCTCGCACTATATAGACGAAAAGTATAGACGAAAAGAAGCCGAAAACGAATCGAAAACCAGGCGAAAATCGAAAATCTGGCAAAGAATAGACAAAAAAAGCACTTGAAAAAGTAAAAAATAAACATGGAAGACTCCAAAAAACAATTCATCGAAGCCGCCAAACAGGCAACTAATATACTGGTGACGGTTCGCAACAGTCCCAGTATTGACCAGTTGTCGGCTTGCATTGCCCTGACATTAATGCTGAATGCGATGAGCAAGCATGCTACGGCTGTATTCAGCGGTGCGATTCCGGCAGTGTTGGAATTCCTGGAGCCGGAAAAAACCTTGCAGCCGAACGCGGATTCACTACAGGATTTCATCATTTCCCTGGATAAAGCAAAAGCCGACAAATTGCGCTACAAAGTTGAAGATTCCGTAGTGAAAATCTTCATAACTCCGTACCGTACATCTATCACCGACAAAGACCTGGAGTTCGGGCTAGGGGACTTCAACGTTGATTTGGTAGTTGCATTAGGCGTGCATGTCCAATCCGACTTGGATGACGTTGTTACGGCGCATGGCCGTATACTGCATGACGCGACGGTAGTAAGCATCAATACTTCTGCGGGGTCCGGCGAGGACCTGGGCGGTATCAATTGGGTCAATCCTGACGTCAGCAGCTTATCGGAAATGTTGGCCGTCTGTGCCGATGACCTGGCGGGAGACAAGAAGGAAGTACTAGACAACCAGGTTGCTACCGCGCTGCTTACCGGTATCGTTGCCGAGACCGACCGCTTCGGCAATAGCAAGACTACGCCGGAAACCATGCAGGCCAGTGCCAAACTGCTGACTGCCGGCGCTAACCAGGAGTTGGTGGCAACTAAATTATCAGGTTCGCTTTCCGTAACCGAACCGGCCGGTCACATTGAAGCCGCTGCTAAATCCGATGTTCCAACGGAGGCTGTGCCGGTTGCCGACAGTCTGCCTGACTCCCATGTATCCGAGGTATCTGAATTACCGCGGCAACCTGTCACGGCAACCGCCGGGCCGGACGGCGAAGCAGATATTACACTGATCCATGAAGACTCTGACAGTTCTGACAACTCCGATGTGGAGATAAGCGTACAGGGTGATAGCAATGATAATGGGGAAGCGGGGCTAGCTCGAACAGATAGTTCCGAAGGTGCCGATAACTCAGATGATACTCACGGAACATCGGCTAACGGATCGCTTACAATCGGCCACGGGGCCAATGGCTTGGAACAACCGGCTGACGTTGTGGATGAAGCACCGACTCAGCCGCCGGAAGCAACTGTCGAGCTGCATGATGAGGGCGGTGACGTGCAGCCGGTCGGTCTCGAAAATAGCCCGATTGAGGCGGTAAAGCCAAGCTTCGAAGATGATAACGCCCTTGTTAGTGCGCCTGCCGTGGAAGAACAGCAGGCATACGACCTGAACCAGATATCAGTACCGGCTTCGATTCCAATAACACCGGCCGAGCAAGGCGCATTGGCCAGCTTATCGGAAAGTGATTCTGCCGGTCAGGTGCCCGATGCCGCGCAGCCGGCCATAGGAGGGGGTCCTGATGTGGATCTGGTCGCTCAAAACCAAGATGGCAATACAGACGGAGACGGCAGCGGCATACAGCCGTTGCGCGACCAAAATGGCTTTCTAGGCGAACCGCCTTTGCATGACAAGAAACTAAATCCGCAGGCAGGCGACAAAGGCGTATCGGTTGACGAGACGCTAGACCCGACCAAGTTCGCGGTTACGCCGCCCAGTTTAGGCGGTACGCTAACAGCTAGCAACGACCAATCGGGTAGCGAACCTCCGGTGGACTGGATGGCCGCTAACCTGAAAAAGTCCCGCAGCCTTATGACGCACAATCCGATGGTAACGCCCGAATCGGAGCAATCTGAAGCACAAGCGGCTGCTGATCCCGCCGACGACAACGGGTTGCCGCAGTTCGGACTCATCCATGCCGCGCCGGATTCCAAAGAGGCAACAGATGGGCCGGCTAAAACGAATGTCAACGATATTTCCCACAGGTTGGTTTTAACGCCTCCATCACAGGACGCGGCAGTTGATACGCCGGTGCCGCTTGATGCCAGCCAACTTACTGCGCCTGAATCTGAAAAAGGGACTGTCACCGAGCCAGGAACATTGGCGGCGCTGGAAACGCTTGTAGACAGCCCGCATCTGAAGCAAAACGAACCCGGATTGCCTCAGCCCGGAACCGGCGGCTTTGACGCGTCGCGTCAGGCTTTGGAAGCTGCCATGGTTCCGCAGGGTGATATTGCCGGTACCGGCAATGCTGCCGCACCTGGTCTTGCCGGCCTTGCCGGTCTGGCGCAAACGGAGGATCACACGCTTGACATGCCGCTGCCGTCTAGCGCCATCAGCCCATCTCCGGTATCTCCTATATCTCCGGTATTTGAAGCGGCTGCCGCACCCGATCATTTGGATCTTCCGGCCGGCCTTTCGCTCCCGACAACACCGCCGCCAGTCCCGCCGCCGCTGACGCCGCTGGGTTCACCGCCGCCACAGCCTGCCGTAGGAACGCCTGCGCCACAAGGGTTGCCGCAAATAATTCACTAGCAGATGACTTGCTTCCACCGTTAACCCGAACCCCATAAGGCAAACAACAGAGCAGCAGCACTGCTTCACCCGCATTTGCCTAACGGATTCGGGTTATAAGGAAAAACGTCCGGCAGTTATCGTCAAGCTCTGTTCCATGAAGCCGCAGCGGTCATGCGGTCCAGCATGCGGTTCTGAACCACCCCGCACCTCAACCCCCACTCCAGAGCACCTATGCGGTTATTGCAAAGACATACATTTTATTGCGCCAGTGCTTGCAATTATCGAGTTTGGGTATATAATGCAACCTTGTACAGAGGTGAAAGGGGTGTGGATAATATCCATACACCTTCAATTATGTTTCAGTCGCTTTTAATAGAAAGCCGGTGGACTTCTATTTAACACTATATGCGATCGCCCGTACTGCAGGTCCAAATGTTCTTATTTATCAATTCACCTGCAAACTTATGAAAGCCGAGTAAGCGTTCCCATGTCTGCCATGAAAGCTTCCACGACCCATTTACAGCATGTCCGCCACATGCTGGCGGTATCAGTAGGTATGATTGCGGCCTTTGTGCCGGTCTTAGCGGTAGTAATGATCCCGTCGCCAGTCGGCGCTACCAGTGAATATGTCAACGCGTCGATTGCCGACAAGGCGCTAACGTACGTTGGCCAGTGGGGTGGCGAAGCCTGCGTCGATAGCCGTAAGCCTGGCGATTCCGGCGGACAGTGCCGGTCATTCGTGAATTGTATCGTGTGGATGACCAGCGGCGGTACGCAGAACCTGGGCGGCCGGGATTACTTCCGGACTATGCTGCGGGCGGGAGGCCAGGAGATAACGAGCATCGATCAGCTGCAAAAAGGCGATATCGTGCAGGAAGGCCAGGGCCGTCACACGTTCATCATCGTAGGTCGTGTGTCCGGTAATGTGTTCCATGTCGTAGACTCTAACCATCATTGGAATGAAAAAGTCTCTACGTATAATCGGACAGTGACACTGAACGGTTATAAACGGGCCTTTCGTATGGGAATGACCGCTCCGGCCGCTCCGACCCCGGTCCCCATCAAGCCTATAATCGGTAACCTTGATACTGTTACTCCGGCACCCGGCGGCGCTGTGGTGCGGGGGTGGGTGATTGACGCCGATGTGACACGGCCGGTATCCGCCCGGATTTACGCCGCCGAGTCAGGCGATAAGCCCGAAGAGGGTAAAAGCGTTACCGTAAAAGCCGACGGCACCCGGATGGATGTCGCCGCCCTGCATGTTAGTTATGGTTCCAGTCATGGGCTCCGTACTTTTGTGGCATTGCCAAAAGGTAACTACACTGTTTGCCTGTACGGCGTAAACGAGCCGAATACGCCGGGTGAAGACAAAAAACTCGGCTGCCAGGCCGTCGCTGTCCAGTAACAGATAAAGCTGACAGACCGGCCCGAAGTTTTGCGGGAAAGGCATTACAATAAGCACCATATGAACGGCATTCTATTGGTCGACAAACCCACCGCCTGGACCAGTTTTGATGCAGTCGCGAAAGTCCGTGGTAATATCCGTACCGCCAACCGGCAGGCAATGGCCGAGGGTCTAGCTGCGGATCTCCCCAAGCGGGTAAAGGTCGGTCATACCGGTACGCTCGACCCTTTGGCGACGGGTTTGCTGGTGCTGCTTATCGGCACATATACTAAGCGGGCACCGGAGCTGACAAAGCTCGACAAGACTTATGAAGTGACCATGAAACTGGACGAAGTCAGTACGACCGGTGATGAGGAGGGCGAGAAATCGAAAGTCGCCAAGCCTGATGGCACGGCCGATCCGACAGCCGAAGATCTGGAACGGGCATTCTCGAAGTTTACCGGCGATATCATGCAGACTCCGCCAATCTATTCAGCCGTGAAAGTCAACGGCCAACGCGCCTACAAACTGGCCCGGGAAGGCAGGGAAGTAGTGCTTGAACCCCGTCCGGCAAAAATTTACCGCATAGAACTGACAGACTACATGTATCCATATGTCAAATTCAATGCTGAAGTCTCCAGTGGCACTTACATCCGTTCGCTGGTGGAAGATGTCGGCCGCGAGCTTGG
>JBGTNV010000152.1:0-3848 GCA_041742875.1 Saccharimonadales bacterium (SeqCode)
CAACTGCTTGCCGGACTCCGGGAAATGTATTACTGCCAGCGCCTCGCTTTTAGGCATAAGCTGGTATTCCTGCGATATCCACGCGGGCAGAGTTTCGGGCAGCTGACGGATGAGCGGCAGCACCTGTCTCAAGGCCGCCCGAACCTGCCGGGACGTTAGACCCTTGGTTTCGCGATACACCGGCACGATCCGCGCCGTATTGACTGGAAACTCACTTACCAGCTCGGTACTGGGGTTCGTGATACTCAGCCGGCCGTTTTTGAGCGCGAATGGCCCGGAAATGAAATATTCCAACCCCGGCTTCATGCCCGTCGGCCGGTATGGCTGGTTAAACCATGTCAGCCGCACGCTGCCACTGTCGTCGCTAGCGACCGCCTCGGTCACGTGCATCCCGCGCCGCACATACCGGCCGACGGCTTGCTTAATAACCGCCCGGATCGACACATCTCCGGGCTGGAGTTTTGCTATCGGCGTCACAACCGAATAATCTTCATAGCGCCGCGGGTAATAATCAAACAGGTCACCCAGCGACTGTAAACCAAGCTTGGCAAACTTCTTCGCCAGCTCCGGGCCCACACCTTTTAGACTAGACAGCGGATCGACAGGTCTCATCCGCTTCAGTATAAACTACAGCAGCTTACACTAGCCCGTTACAGCTTCATCGGGCGGCCACACAAACATCGCTTTTTTCTCCTCCGGCGGCAACATGCCATTGAAATGGCTCCACCTCGTAATAACAGCTTTGTACACTCCATGCACCCCTATGCCGCTTCCCTCATAGGGTTCCAGGTATTTTCCCATTTCATCAGGCGCAAAAACGCGTAAGCCAGTATCAAAAAGTAGATCCAATCCTTCAGCGCGTTCGGCAGGTTCGGTGAGTAGCTGCGCATAGCCCCTGAAAGATACACCTTCCACGGGCATACTTACGCGGTGCGGACCGGCCATACTACCCGAAACCATTGCCAGCCTACCCAGCGCGCTCCAATGCGCGATATGGGCGGAGTGTTCACGTTGTTCCGGATCGGTAGACGAAAGCCAAAAAACCCTACATAAGTCAGTGTCCGGCACGAACCACACAGATGAACTATGGGGTTCTAAGTAAGGAGTCATAGTAGCCAGGTGCATCAATGGATCTGTTAGCACTACTCTGTCCATCGCTGCTCTTAATCGTTCTGGCACTGCCGGCATGTAGTCTCCTATATTCACCCATCTCCCATAAGTATCGTGGGTTTTGTTTATTATACTGTAGGCTCATTCGTTTGTATAGATTGCAGTATACTGAATTATAGGGAGTATTCAGATGTGCAATTGACCAATAAAGTAGCTATCGTAACCGGGGCGGGACACGGAATTGGGGCTGCTATTGCCCTTCGGCTGGCGGCGCATGGTGCAAGGGTAGCGATTTCATATCGTCACGATCGGACAGGCGCTGAAGCGCTCGTCAAAGCAGGTCGTAAAGCTAGTCAGACAATCCGCGCCTACCATATTGACGAGCTATCCGACGAAACGCAATGCCAGCAATTTTTCGATACTGTCACACAAGATTTTGGGCAGATTGATATTGTAATCGCCAATGCAGGTGGTGCCGGTACGGTTATCCGGCATCCGGAAAATCTGCATGATCTTGATATGGAGCATTGGCGGTCCAGCCTAGAAGATAATTTATTAGTTACAGTTACGACCACGAAGTTTGCTATCAAAAATTTAATGCATCGCAAGCAAGGCGGTAAGATCATACTAATCGGCGCGGTCTCGGGACAAGGTTATATGGGCAATCCGGCAATTACCGCCTATTCTGCGTCGAAAGCCGCTGTTCATAATTTCGGCTTGAATATCGCCAAAGCTCTAGCGCCTCAGATTATCGTCAATGTGGTGGCTCCGGGCAGATGCTGGTCGAAGGCATACGAGGATAAACTGCAGGCGGAAATCGATGCTAAGTTTGCACCTAACCGCCATGGCCGGCCAATAGAAAGCGACGAAATCGCCCATGCTGTCCAGATGGTGCTGGAGAACGATTCAATAATCGGCCAAATTATCACGGTCGATGCCGGATTCAGCTTAATGAATACTTGAAACTTTACTTAGCCTTGCGAACGAGGAAGAAAATACTCGGGCCGAAATGACTGCCGGCCAGCGGCTTTTGAAGCATTTTTTCGACAGCGAGCATGGCGTTTTTTGGAACGACCTTTTTGAGGGTCGTACTACGCAAATTAGAGACCGATAGTGTTTGTTCGACCCTCAGGCCGGCATGAGCCAACTGGCGGATTACTGTCTTGGGGTTATGGTTGACAAAGGGAATTTCGCCTTCGCGCCGATTGGCAGCCGAGCGGATATCAACCGGCTGCTCAGGCAGCTTCTTACCTTTTACCGCATGCTTCAGTTTATTGCGGAAATGAGTGTAATTGGCTATTTCCAGGATGATATAGCCGTCGTCTGACAGGGTGCGGAACAACTCGGCGAATGGCACTTTCGGGTCCGGCAGGTGGTGCATAACCCGTATCATGGTGTAGAGGTCGATGCTGCCGTCGGCGAAGGGCAATGCCTCTACCTGCATCAGTTTTTTGTCGATTCGCGGATGCCCCTTGAGAAAATCTTCGGCAATATCGAGTTGCTGTTGGCTCGGTTCGGCTAATGTGACTTTCCTGGCGTAGTCTTCCAGGAATATACAAAGCCGGCCGTACCCGCCGCCGATGTCGACAGCGTGCTTGAAGCGCTTGTTACCCAACAACCGTTGGATAGCCATACGCTCGGCCGCGTCCTCATAGTCACGCCCCTGCCAGTAATGCAAATAGTTATGTTCCGGATCGTTGTACTGGTCGGCTGTAATTCTCGGCATCTTGGCGGCCAGTGCCGAAGACGTTGAACTTGCCGCCGATGTTGCAGCAGCCATCGTCCTATTGTTATAGTGCTGATTTTGAGTTTTTTGGCGGTCGGTTTTTTTGTCGGATTCATTGTCGGCCATTCTATTGGACCGAGAACGTTTTGGATTCGTTTTTTTTGCCATATCAGTAGACAGTATAGCAGACTTACTGTTTGCTTGGGGAGCTTTGCAGCTCAATAAGGGCGGTGTCTTTAAACTTTTTACCTTTGCGTAACAGCAAGCGGCCATTTTTGAAATCTGCCGCTTCGAACGTCTCCCGGTTCACCTTGCCGCCATTGATGCTGACCGCGTTGTCGGACAGCAAACGCCGGGCTTCAGTGTTCGATACAGCCAAGCCGGATTTGGTCAAGGCATCGATGATGCTGCCATTTTCTACAGCTTGGTATGATAGATGTTCCGCACGGACGATCGACAGACTGGTCTCGTCAGCTTCGCCTATCGGCATTTCGCCGGTCAACAAACCAGTGACGGCCAGGGCATTTTCGGCTGCCTCTGCCCCATGCACTAACCGAGCGACCTCCAGCGCCAGGCAGCTCTGGGCAATACGTCTGCTTGGTTCTTCGAGGTGGCGTATCATGATGTCTTCAATGTCGCCGCGAGACAGCATGGTATACACCTTCAGGTAATCTTCAACCCAGCCATCGTCGACGTTAATCCAGAACTGATAAAATTTCGTTACCGAAGTCTTGTTTTGGTCGAGCCAGACCGCGCCGCTTTCGCTTTTACCAAATTTCTTACCTGTCAGTTTATTAATAACCAACGGCATACTGAAAGCATGGGCTTCAACTTCTTTGCCCTCTTGGGCTTCTTTTTTACGGATCAACGGCGCGCCGGACAGCATATTACCCCACTGGTCCGAGCCGCCTATCTGCAGTTCAACGCCGCGGGTCTTGTAGAGATGCCAATAATCGTAACCCTGGATCAGACTATAGCTAAATTCAGCATAACTGATGCCGCTGCCGCCCTC